>NZ_JBHYIK010000086.1:0-4706 GCF_042739735.1 Amycolatopsis sp. NPDC059027
CAGCTGGCACAGCGGCCACACCGGCGGAGCCGCGACGGTGAGGCCCTGGGGGACGGGATCTTCGCCGCGCAGCACCGCCGCGTGCACCCGGCGGGCTTCGGCGCCTGGTTCGACGCCGAGCTCGTCGATCAGCGTGGCGCGCAGCCCCCGGTAGACGGTGAGCGCGTCGGCCTGGCGGCCCGCGCGGTGGAGCGCGATCATCAGCTGCGCGGCGAGCCTTTCCCGCAGCGGGTGCTCGGTGATCATCGCCTGTAGTTCGCCGGTCAGCTCGCCGTGGCGGCCGGTGGACAGCTCCGCGTCGACACAGTCCTCGAACACGGCGAGCCGCTCCGACTCCAGCCGCGCGATTTCCGCGTCCAGCAAGGGAATGTGCAGCCCGGAGAGCACCGGACCCCGCCATTGGGCGAGTGCCTGCCGGAAATGCTTCGCCGCCACGGCCGGGTCACCGGTGCGCGCGGCCTCCCTGCCGAGCGCCGCCTCGGCACGGAAGGCCAGCAGGTCCAGCTCGTCCGGCCCGGCCCGCAACCGGTAGCCGCGGGCCGAATGTTCCACCCGCAGGCCCTCGATCCTGGCGCGTAGCCGGGAGACGTAGGTGTGCAGGTTCGACGTGTAGGACTTGGGTGGGCCGTCCGGCCAGAGCGCGTCGACCAGCCTGCCGGCCGGGACATGCCGATCGGCGTCGAGCAGCAGCACCGCCAGCAGGGTGCGCTGGTGTTCCCCGCGCAGCGCGGGCCAGTGCCCTGGCGGGCTTTCGATGCTGAGCGGTCCGAGCACGCCGAAGCGCATGGTCATCACCTCCCCCTCCGGTGCTGGGCGATCGAGACTAACGGTGGTCGTCCTGGGTCTTGAACCGAGCAGGGACGAAGCTAGCGGCCACCACCGACAAAAACGCGTGACCCCAGGTCAGGGCCCGATTACCCAGTGGTAACGACCCGCCGGGCGGCGGCCTCGCGCGAGACGCGCGGACGTGCCCTCTAGGCTCCAACCCGGCAAACAGGGCAGACGATATGGGGAGCGACCGTGTCAGCTGGAGGCGGGACCAAGGCGATCATCGCCGCGCTCGGCGCGAACGCGGGGATCGCGGTCGCGAAGTTCGCCGGGTTCCTGGTGACGGGCTCGTCGTCGATGCTCGCGGAGTCGGTGCACTCGCTGGCCGACACGTCGAACCAGGGACTCCTGCTGCTCGGGCAGAAGACGTCCAAGCGGCGCGCCGACGCGGAGCACCCGTTCGGTTACGGCCGGGACCGGTACTTCTACTCCTTCATCGTCGCGCTGCTGCTGTTCACCCTCGGCGCGGCTTTCGCGCTGTACGAGGGCATCCACAAGATCATCGAGCCGGAACCGCTCAGCTCGCCGGTCGTCGCGGTGGTCATCCTGCTGGTCGCGATCTGCCTCGAGGGTTACAGCTTCAAGACCGCGATCGGCGAGTCCCGCAAGATCAAGGGCAAGGCGACCTGGTGGCGGTTCATCCGCCAGGCCCGCGAGCCCGAGCTGCCGGTGGTCCTGCTCGAAGACGCGGGCGCGTTGCTGGGCCTGGTGTTCGCGCTGCTGGGCGTCGGGCTCGCGGTGCTCACCGGCGACCCGGTGTGGGACGGCGTCGGCACGGTGCTCATCGGCGTGCTGCTCGGGATCATCGCGACCATCCTCATCATCGAGATGAAGAGCCTGCTGATCGGCGAGGGCGCCACCGAGACCGAACTCGCCACCATCGTGGACGAGCTCGCGGCCGGCAAGGTCGAGCGCGTGATCCACATCCGGACCCAGTATCTCGGCCCCGACGAGCTGCTCGTCGCCGCCAAGCTCGCGCTGGTCCCCGGCCTCGACACGGCGGAGGTCGCTACCGCCATCGACGACGCCGAAGCGCGGGTGCGGGCCAAGATCCCGGTCGCCTCCCTGATCTACCTCGAACCCGACCTCGACCGGCACCTCGGCTGATGGCCGACGAGGTCGTGCCCGAGCCGGAAATGCCCCAACACCCCCTGAAAGACGACGATTAATCCCTCCTGCCAGGTGTGGAGCGGAGTCACGCGCTAGGGTGACGCACCGCGATACATGCGGTCTGAGGAGGTCAACGTTGCCCGGGACGGGTTTGTGGCGCACCAAGTCCATCGAACAGTCCATTGCGGACACCGACGAGCCGGATACCAAGCTCCGAAGAAACCTCAGTGCCTGGGACCTGACGGTGTTCGGCGTCGCGGTCGTCGTCGGCGCCGGGATCTTCACGCTCACCGCGCGTACCGCGGGTGACTTCGCGGGTCCCTCGGTCTCGGTGGCGTTCGTCATCGCCGCGATCGCCTGCGCGCTCGCCGCGTTGTGCTACGCCGAGTTCGCTTCGACCGTGCCGGTCGCGGGCAGCGCGTACACCTTCTCCTATGCCACGTTCGGCGAGTTCACGGCCTGGATCATCGGCTGGGACCTGGTGCTGGAGCTGGCCGTCGGTGCCGCCGCGGTGGCGAAGGGCTGGTCCCTGTATCTGGAAACGGTGCTCGGCTACATCTTCGGCAAGGGCACCAAGACCTCCTTCGACATCGGCGGGCTCACCGTCGACTGGGGCGCGCTGATCGTCGTCGCCGCGCTGGCCATGTTGCTCGCACTGGGCACCAAGCTGTCCTCCCGGTTCTCGATGGTGATCACCGGGATCAAGGTCGCGGTCGTGCTGTTCGTGATCGTGCTCGGCTTCTTCTACATCAAGGGCGCCAACTACCAGCCGTTCGTCCCACCGGGCACCACGGGCGGCAGCGCCGAGACCGGTGTCGACCAGTCGCTGTTCTCCCATCTCGCCGGCGGCGCCAGCAGTTCCTTCGGCGTGTTCGGCCTGCTGGCCGCGGCCTCGCTGGTGTTCTTCGCGTTCATCGGTTTCGACATCGTCGCGACCACCGCCGAGGAGACCAAGAACCCGCAGAAGTCCGTGCCCCGCGGCATCTTCGGCTCGCTGGCCATCGTCACCGTGCTGTACGTGGCGGTGTCGCTCGTGGTCGTCGGCATGGTGCCCTACACGGACCTGGCGACGTCGGCGGGCGACGGCAGCCACAAGACGCTGGCCACCGCGTTCGCTGCCAACGGCGTCGACTGGGCGGCGAACATCATCTCGGTCGGGGCGCTGGCCGGGCTGACCACGGTCGTCATGGTGCTGATGCTCGGCCAGGTGCGGATCATCTTCGCGATGTCGCGGGACGGCCTGCTGCCGCGCGGGCTGGCCAAGAGCCACCCCAAGAGCGGGACGCCGCGCCGGGCCACGATCCTGGTGGGCACGCTGGTCGCGATCGCGGCGACGTTCTTCCCGGCCGACAAGCTGGAGGAGATGGTCAACGTCGGCACGCTCTTCGCGTTCGTGCTGGTGTCGGCGGGCGTGCTGGTGCTGCGCAAGACCCGCCCGGACCTGCCGAGGGCGTTCCGGGTGCCGTGGGTGCCGGTGATCCCGGTGCTGGCGATCCTGATCTGCCTGTGGCTGATGCTGAACCTGACGGTACTGACCTGGCTGCGGTTCCTGGCCTGGATGGTGCTCGGCGTGGTCGTCTACTTCGCCTACAGCAAGCGGAACTCCCTGCTCGGCAAGCGGCTTCGCGAGCCGGGCCCGGTCGAGGTCAAGGACTGAGTTTTCGCCACGCGGACGGCCCGTCGCCCCTTCGGGGACGGCGGGCCGTCCTCTTTTAGGTGACACGGGTCACGGGTTGATAACCGGCTGGTTCCGGTTCGGGGCGCTACTCGCACTGAGGGTGAACGTGGTGACCCGTTTGCGATATACCTGCCGGGCCTTGTGTCCCTCTGTCGGGTTAATTACCTCTGAGTGATTCGTACTGAGAGTGGCTTCGTTGTCCGGCGAGGGTGCAGTGCCTCCCCGCTTGTCTTCCCCGTTCGGTACAGGAGTTCTGAATGTCAGTCATGTCCAGACGGCCGGTCCGCGCCACCCTCGGCGTCCTCGCGCTGACCACCGTCACCCTGCTCGGGACCGCGACGTCCGCGTTCGCGTGCCACACCGACGACGGCCGCGCGAAGCCCATCCCGGGCAGCGTGACGAAGTGCGAGCAGGTCAAGAAGGAACAGCTGTCCCACGAGGACGTCAGCTTCACCGGTGGCGACGGTGAGAAGTACCTGAACATCACCGCCGTCGGCGAGGGCGTGAAGGTCACCGCGATCGTCGTCGAAGGCGGTAAGGACGGCTACAACGTCTACGAGCCCGGCAAACTCGCCGACCTGCCGTGGAAGGAACTGCGGGCGCCGAAGACCGTCGACAACCGCGACGCCAAGATCGACCACTGGTTCCTGTGCGGGTCGAAGACGGACAAGCCGACCTCGTCGCCGAGCAAGCCCGCGGAGCCGACCAAGGCTCCGACCAGCTCGGCGGCCCCGACCTCGGCCGCTCCGTCCACTTCGGACACCGCGGCGCCGAGCACCACCGCTGTCCCGGCCCCCGCGATCGACGCGGGAGGGGCCAACGGCGGCGGCCTGGCGAACACCGGTTTCGACAACGGCTGGCTCATCTGGGTCGGCGCGCTGTTGCTGCTCGGCGGTGGGAGCCTGCTGACGCTGCTGAAGCTGCGTCGCCGCGCTCAGTAGTCCTGACGTGAGCTGAAGGGGACTTTCCTCGCATCGGATGCGAGGAAAGTCCCCTTCAGCGCAGGGGGGGGGACTCGCCCCAGAGGGGCGCCAGCGGACCCCCCCCCCGCGGCGGGGGTGCCCGGCCGGGGGGGGCCCCCGCCCCCGCC
>NZ_JBHYIK010000086.1:4716-8872 GCF_042739735.1 Amycolatopsis sp. NPDC059027
CTCCAACCCGGACGACAACACCCCCCCCCCCCCCCCCGGCCCCGGGCGGTACGGCGCCGCAACGGCCCCCACGCGCGACGGCCGGGTCGGCGCCCCCCACGACCCCCGCCTGATCCGCGACGCACAGGCTGCCGCGGATCACCTGAAGACGCTGCTGCCCTGACGTGAGCTGAAGGGGACTTTCCTCGCAGGGGATGCGAGGAAAGTCCCCTTCAGCGCTGGGTGGGGAAGTCGCCGAAGAGGGCGCCCTGCTCACCCCAGCGCTTCGACGGCTTTCCCGGCCGGGCGAGGCCCGCGGCCATCGCGACGGCGTTGTCCCATTCCGGATCGACCAGGTAGTCCCGCTGCTTGAGGACCCCGGGCGCCCAGCGGTGACGTCCGGTCGGCGCGCGCAGCGGGTCCGGGAGCCAGTGGTCGCCGCCGAGGACGAGCACCCCGTGCGGATCGGGTTCGGCCGCGAGCGCGCCGATGCCGCCTTCGGGAAGATAGCCGTCGCCGAGCAGCTTCCCGGACGTCACCTGGTGCCGCCACGTCGTGACACCGCCGCCGAAGATGTCCGTTCCCCGGCACAGCGCCCGCCACCGGCCGTCGAGATCGCCGAACAGCGCCGCGAGCGATTCCGGCGGCAGCAGCGCGGGAAACGCGCGCTGGTAGCCCCACTGCAGCGGCGAACCCGCGGTGAGCAGGCCGATCCGCTCGAGATCCTCGTCCGGCAGTTCGCCTGCCAGCCGCGACGCGGCGAGCACGGCGAGCAGGCTGCCCAGGTTGTAGCCCGAGAGCACGACCCGGGTGTTCGGCTCGGCGAGATGGTCCTTGACCCGGCTCGTGAGTTCCGGCACCACCTTCAGCGCGTAGCACGGCGGGACGGTCGGATGCGCGGCGCGCGGCCAGAAGCACACCAGGTCCGCGAGCGCGCCGAGGTGCCTGCTGCGCTGCGGGCTCTTCGCCGCGGTGTAGACCACGCGCAGCAGCCCGGCCGCCAGCGCGGCGAGTGCGAACACGCCGATCGTCGACAGGGGCTCGAACCAGCCGGGGTTCAGGCGGAAACCGAAGCGCACCACCAGGAGCGCGATCCCGCCCGCGGCCATCGCCAGCGCGACGGTGAGTGCCAGATGGTGCAGATGACGACGTTCCCACGCCGATCGCGCCCACGCCGACGCGGCGTCCGCCTCCTGTTTTTCGTCCAGCTCCATCAGTTCCACGACCGCGGGGACGCCCCGGCGGCGACGGCGCAGCGGGACGGCGATCGCGAAGCCGACGACGCCGAGCACGACGGCCAGCACCAGCCCGCCGCCCCACAGCACGGTGATCAGCCGGTAGGTGTCGGGAAGCCGGAGCCCGTCGGCGCCCGCCAGCTTCCGCACCACCCCGGCGAGCCCGGCGCCGAAGCCGCCGCCGAGCAGCCCGGCGAGTGCGAGCACCGGTGCGGCCGTCCAGCCACCGACCCACGGACGCAGCCGCCGCGGCTGGTCCTTCCAGGTGCGCCGGGCCAGCAGCGCGGCGGGAATCAGCGTCACCGCGAACAACACGGTGACCACGACCTGCGCGGCGCCGAGGCCTTCCACCGTCGGGTCCGTGCCGGGCAGGCGGTGCCCGCCCGAAGGCAGGGGCAGCGCGCGGACCGCGGCCACCACGACGACCAGCACCGCGAAGGAGAAGAAGGTGCGGCGCGCGAGCGGACCGGCGTCGGTGCCGATCGTGACGGTCAGGATCGAGGCGAAGACCAGCGCGAGGGCACAGATCCACACGACGATGTCGAACGGCGCGTCCGGTACTCGCAGCGGCCCGCCGACCAGGGGCAGCGCGACGGAGGCCAGCGCGGCGACGGTGTGCATGACCCGCAGGCCCGGCGTGTCGGGGTCGGTGCGCAGCCGGAGCGGCCCGGACCGGCGTACGCCGTCCGGGGCGTGCACCTTCCAGTTCGCCGACGAAATCCGGTGCAGCACCAGGATGATCACGAACAGCGGCAGCACCCCGATGGTCACGCGCAGCAGGGACGACTCGCGCAGCCACGACGGCGCCGAGGGGATACAGCCCGAGCCGGGGGCGAGACATTGCGTGGCGACGAGGTCCAGCGCGGTCGCGGAGAGCTGGCTCACCAGCAGCATCGTCAGCAGCAACGCGGCGATGCGGAGCAGGCCGCGGCACAGCGCGCCGAGGAACGCGGCGAACCGGCTCCCCGGCGGCACCGGTGGCAGCATCCAGAACGCGACGTTGGCCAGCGAGAACGGGAACAGCAGCGCCCACGTCGCCTTCGCCGCGCCGCCCGAGGTCATCCCGCTCCAGAGGTACCCCTCGAGCGTGCGGGGGATCGACCGGCCCAGCGCGGGCAGCACCGGCCCCGGCGCGGGGCGGCGCAGCCGGTCGGCGGGCCGGATGACCCTGCCGAGGCCGTCGCCGGCGACGTCGACCGTCGCGACCGAGTCCAGCAGGCTTTCGCCACTGGTGCCGACCAGCCCTGCGACGCGCAGTTCGACGATGCGGGTGTCGGGGCCTGGCAAGGGCACGGCGGGGGTCTCCTCAGCGTTCCAACTAGCGTCAAGGCGACAACGGTAGTGTTCGGATGTCGTCGAGTCTTGGAGGAACCGCCACTATGACCCCCGAAAGCGTTGCCCAGCGGCACCAGACCCGTAATGGCATCGAATTCGCCGTCGCCGACCTCGAAGCCGCCGAGTTCGGCCGCAAGGAGATCCGCCTCGCCGAGCACGAGATGCCCGGTTTGATGGCGTTGCGCCGGGAATACGCCGAGGTCTACCCGCTGCGTGGCGCGCGTGTCTCGGGCTCGCTGCACATGACGGTCCAGACCGCGGTGCTCATCGAGACGCTGGTCGCGCTCGGGGCCGAGGTGCGGTGGGCCTCCTGCAACATCTTCTCCACCCAGGACCACGCCGCCGCCGCGGTCGTGGTCGGCCCGCACGGCACGCCCGAAGAGCCCAAGGGTGTCCCGGTGTTCGCGTGGAAGGGCGAGTCGCTCGAGGAGTACTGGTGGTGCACCGAGCGGATGCTCACCTGGGACGGCGACGGCCCGAACATGATCCTCGACGACGGCGGCGACGCCACCATGCTCGTGCACAAGGGCACCGAGTACGAGAAGGCTGGCGTCGTGCCGACGCCGGACGAGAACACCTCGGACGAGTTCCGCGTGTTCCTCGAACTGCTGCGTGCCTCCGTCGCGGCCGATACCGGGAAGTGGACGAAAATCGGCGAGGGCATTCGCGGCGTCACCGAGGAGACCACGACCGGTGTGCTCCGGCTCTACCAGCTCGCCGCCGCCGGTGAGCTGCTGTTCCCGGCGATCAACGTCAACGACTCGGTCACCAAGTCGAAGTTCGACAACCGCTACGGCATCCGGCACTCGCTGATCGACGGCATCAACCGCGGCACCGACGTCCTCATCGGTGGCAAGGTCGCGGTCGTCTGCGGGTACGGCGACGTCGGCAAGGGCGCGGCGGAATCGCTGCGTGGCCAGGGCGCACGGGTCATCGTCACCGAGATCGACCCGATCTGCGCGCTGCAGGCGTCGATGGACGGCTACCAGGTCAAGAAACTGGAGAACGTCCTCGACGAGGCGGACATCATCATCACGACCACGGGCAACAAGGACGTCGTGATGGCCGAGCACATGGCGCGGATGAAGCACCAGGCGATCCTGGGCAACATCGGGCACTTCGACAACGAGCTCGACATGGCGGGCCTGGCGCGCTACCCGGGTGTCCGCCGGGTGAACATCAAGCCGCAGGTCGACGAGTGGGTCTTCCCCGATGGCAAGAGCCTCCTCGTGCTGTCCGAAGGCCGTCTGCTGAACCTGGGCAACGCCACCGGGCACCCGTCCTTCGTGATGTCGAACAGCTTCGCCAACCAGGTGATCGCGCAGATCGAGCTGTTCACCAAGCACGAGGAGTACGACAAGGAGGTGTTCCGCCTGTCCAAGAAGCTCGACGAGAAGGTCGCGCGGATCCACCTCGAGGCGCTGGGCGGCGAGCTGACCAAGCTCACCAAGGAACAGGCCGAGTACATCGACGTCGACGTCGAGGGCCCGTTCAAGTCCGACCACTACCGCTACTGACGCATCGCGCGGGGCGGGTGGGGAGGTATTTAAGGGGGGCTGCTAAAATAGAAAACGAACCAACATATCGAGCGTCAATAGGGTCTGAGC
>NZ_JBHYIK010000086.1:8882-9708 GCF_042739735.1 Amycolatopsis sp. NPDC059027
CTTACTCTTTGTTTGTTTTTCACTTTTTCTCTCGCGGGTCTTTACATCTGGCCCCTCGCTCCTTTTCGGGGCCGATATCGCGTTGCGGCCGCTCGCTAGGCTGGTGGTGTTGTTCTTGGCTGGACGAACCTCACAGCCCGGTAGGTAGTCCGGGCGGCAGGCGGCGGTGGGAGCCCGCCCCGGCTCGTTGTCCCGCGGCCCGAGCGGGAAACCAGTGCGGCCAGGCTGATTCGTCATGCCTGGAGGTTTCCGGTGAACGGGGTTTTCACGCTGTACCACGACGGCCGGTTCTGGGTCGGCGTTTACGAGATCCACGAGGACGGCGCCGTGCGCGCCGCCCGCCACGTCTTCGGTGCCGAGCCGACCCACGCCGAACTCGCCGCGTTCGCCGCCGGACGAGGATTCGTCCGGCTCGCCGACGCCGCCCGCGCGGCACCCGCCGTCCCCGTCGAGGAGCGGCCGACGGCGCGGCTCAACGCCAAGCGGCTGGCGAAGCTGGCCAAGCGTGCTCAAGAGGACGCCGGCATCGGGACGGCCGCGCAGCGCGCGTTGAAGGAGTCGGTGGCCGAGCGGATCGTCGAGAACAAGGCCGCGCGCAAGCGTCGGGCGGCTGCGGAGGCGCAGCGCAGGCGCACGCTGGCGCGGGACAAGGCCCGAGCGAAGCACCGTGGCCGGTGAGAGGTGCCGAGGGCAGTGGGCCTGGCGATGTGTCGGGGGGGCGCCCGGGGGGGGGGGGGGTGGGGGGCCCCGCGCGGGGGGGGCCCACGGGGGGGCGGGGGGGGGAGACCGTTGGGGGGGGGAGCCCCCCCGGCGGGGGATGTAAACA
>NZ_JBHYIK010000086.1:9718-37932 GCF_042739735.1 Amycolatopsis sp. NPDC059027
CTTCCCCCCCCATTTTCTTTTTTCTTCTCTTTTCTTTACATCTTCCCTCCCCCCACATCGGGTCCGGCAGGGGGAAACTTCGTTGGGGCGCTCGACCCCGGCGCGGCTCAGGCGTCGTTCCACTCCACGGCGACGCCCGCCAGCCCCGGTCCCGCCTCCCGGAAGTACGCGCTCGTGACGCCCTGGGCGTCGCACGGCAGCTCCTCGGCCTCGACCGGCAGCGCGTCGTCGCGCGCCCGGATCTGCCGGGTGCACCGCGCGGGCAGGGCGTCCGTGGCGAACCGCAGCTGCAGCAGGTAGCTCGAGCACTGGTCGCGCAGCATCCGGTAGTAACCGGGGGAGGCCGAGCCCGAGTCGTCGCGGACCTCGAAGCAGAAGACGTGGATGTCGCCCTCGGCGAGCTTGCGGTCGAACAGCAGCTCGGTCGCCATGGTGTCGTGCTCGGGGTTGCGCCGCATCCGCCCGACCCGGCAGCCTTCGTCGGTGATCAGCTCGACGTCGGCGATCCGGCAGCCCGGGTCGCCGTTGTACACCGTGACGTAGCGGTCCGGGCCGTGTCGCCGGGCGCGGGTCACCAGCCGGGTCCGCACGCTCACCTGGCGGTGTTCGGCGTCGAAGGTGATCGTGTCGTGCACCGACAGCAGCTCGAGGTCGGCGTTGTGCCGGTTGGTGGCCGGGTACGCGCCCAGCTCGGCGAGCAGCTCGTCGACGATCGAGCCCATGTCGCCGGATCGCAGGTCGTGGAACGACGCGGCCATCTGGTGCCCGCGCGGCCGCCCCACCCGCGGTCCGATCAGCACCACGAGGGAGTTGGCCGGCAGCTGGAGCACCGCCTCCAGTGCGCGGACGGCGGGCAGCGCCTTCGGCACCTCCGGCTGGCGGAGGCCACGCTGCCAGTAGCTCAGCGTCGACTGTCCGATCTGGACACCCCGAAGGCTCAGATGGGCGCGCAGCCGGGCCAGTGACAGGCCCCGGTGCGCGATGGCCAGCCGTAGTGCCTGGTGGAATTCGCCGCCGCGGAGCGCCGCGGAGAGTTCCTTCGGCAGCTCGCCGGCCGGACGGCGGACGCCGTCGATGATCAAGGGGAGGTCTCCGTCTGTTGCCACCGCTCGTCCCTTCACCCGAACAGTGTGTGCGCTGGGCGTGAACACCGCGGAACGTTCACGTTAGCAGTGCCCCGGAATGCTGCCGACCCCCGTTCGGGGTGGCTGGCACGGGATCCCCGCCGTTCCGCGTTCCGGCACCGGGGCGGAACGGTCCGTTCGTCCGGATGGCGTTCTTGCCCAGCGTGACCGCGCTGTTCACCGTTGTGACCACCGAATGGTTCGCCCATATTCGAGCAGGAGGCCGTCCGTGCCAGTGATCTCGAATCGGGCTCGTACCGCCGCGGCGGTGAGCCTGGCCTTGTGGCTGGCCCTTCCCGCGACGGCGGAGGCGGTTTCGCTTCCGGCGTCCTATCAGGACACCACCGCGCGGGCGACGGCCGTGCGCCAGGTGATGCCCCGTGGCGGGGACATCCCCGCCCAGCAGAACGGTGACGACGGCGTCTGGGTTCCCCTGCTGCTCCTCGGCGGGCTGCTGGTCGCGAGCGCGGGTGGCTATCTGGTGTACGCGTTACGCCGTCCGGCCGAAACCTGACCGGCGGGCCCGGTGGTGAGCACCCCCGCCGGGCCCACCGGTCGACCACGGGCACCGTAGGGTCTTCCCGTGGGCCGACTCGTGGTGATCGAAGGACTGGACGGTGCCGGGAAGCGCACCCTGACGGACAGGCTGACCGGTGCGCTGAACGCCGCCGGGGCGAGCGTGGGCAAGCTCGCGTTCCCGCGCTACGGCGAGAGCGTGCACGCCGACCTTGTCCGCGAAGCGCTGCATCGCGGTCACGGCGACCTCGTCGATTCGGTGTACGGGATGGCGATGCTCTACGCGCTCGATCGCCGTGGCGCCGCCGAGGACATCCGGACGCGGCTGGCCGCGAACGACGTCGTGCTGCTGGATCGGTACGTCGCCTCCAACGCCGCGTACGCCGCCGCACGGCTGCGACAGGACGCGAGCGGCGAGGTCGTGCGCTGGGTCTGGGACCTGGAGGTCGAGCGGTTCGCCCTGCCGCGCCCGGACGCGCAGCTGCTGCTGCGGGTCGCGCCCGAGGTCGCCGCCGAGCGGGCCGAACGTCGCGCGGCGACCGAAACGGACCGGGAGCGCGACGCGTTCGAGACCGACGACGCACTCCAGACACGCTGCGCCGCCGTATACGACGAACTCGCGAAGTCGGCGTGGCTCGCTCCGTGGCATGTCCTCGACGGCGTCTCGCACACCGACGTCGAGGCGCTCGCGAAGGAATTACTCCAGAGCTGAGACGTCTCGGGCGAACCGAGCCGGGTCGAACAACGCGATCGGGTGCGTGGTCCCGCCGTCGACGACGAGGTCGGCCAGGATCTCCCCGACCACCGGGACGAACTTGAAGCCGTGCCCGGAGAATCCGCACGCGACCGTGACCCTGTCCTCCGCCGGATGCGGCGCGATCACGAAATGCGTGTCCGGGGTGGTGGTGTAGAGACAGGTCGCCGCGCGCAGGAAGCGTCCCGGCAGGGTCGGCAGGCGCGGCGCGACGGTCGCGGCCATGTTCGCGACCTCCTCGTCCGACACCGTGCGGTCGATCGTGTCCGCCGTGCAGGTCCGCCCGCCGCTGAAGATCGCGACCTTGACCCCGTCCCGCGGTCCGTGGCGTGCCGGGAAGCCGTAGAGATCGCGGCCGTCCCCGGTGTTCCAGATGTACACCGGATGCCGCCGGTACGGCTCGATACCGCCGTCGGGGGCGAACCAGTACTGGATCTGCCGCTCGATCCGGAACTCGACGCCGAGGTCGGACAGGAGTTCGGGGGCCCATGCCCCGGGGCAGACGACGAGGTGCCCGGCGGTGTAGTGGTCGTGCGAGGTGCCGACCCGGACGCCCGAGGTGCTCGCGCTCCAGGTGTAGACCTTTTCCTCGTGGTGCAGTTCGGCGCCCGCTCGCGCGGCGAGCTGCAGGTGCGCGGCGACACTCGCCTCGGGCACCACGAGCCCCGCGCCCGGTTCGTACAGCGCGATTTCGTCGTCCGCCGGGTTGAGGGTGGGGAAGCGGCGGCGGATCTCGGCCGCGTCGAGCAGCTCGTGCGCGAGGTCGAATTTCTGCGCGCTCAGCTGGCTCCCGGTCACTGGCCGCGAATCCGGCCGCCCGAGGACGAGCCCGCCGCAGCGGGTGAAGATCTCCCGCTGGGAGTCGCGTTCGATGCCCTCCCACAGTTCGTGCGCCCGCAGCAGCAGCGGGACGTAGGCCGGGTCCTCGAAGTAGGCCTGCCGCGTGATCCGCGAGCCGCCGTGGCTGGAGCCGCGGTTGTGCACCGGCGCGAACTGGTCGATACCGAGCACCCGCTGCCCGCGCCGCGCCAGCCGGCACGCGGCCGCGCTGCCCATCCCGCCGAGCCCGAGCACGATGACGTCGTAATGGGTCATCGCGCGCTCCGCAACCGTGTCATCGTCGGATCGAACAACGGCTCGGCCGCCACCAGTGCGGGGATCTTCTCGGCGAAGTACTCGATCTCGACCCGCTGACCCGGCGTCGTGTAATCGACGGGAAGCCACGCGTAGGCGATGTTCTTGCCGACCGTGTAGCCGTATGCCGCACTGGTGACGTAGCCGATCGGCCGGCTCTGCGCGTATACCGGCTCCTTGCCGAGCACGACGGCGTACGGATCGTCGATGGTCAGGCAGGTCAGTTTCCGCGTGACCGTCTCGGCCGAACGTCCTTCGAGCGCGTCCCGGCCGAGGAAGTAGCCCTTGTCCCTTCGCACCGCGAAGCCGAGACCGGCCTCGTACGGGTCGTGTTCGGTGGTCAGATCCGTGCCCCAGGACCGATAGCCCTTCTCCAGGCGCATGCTCGCGAACGCCTCCCGGCCCGCGGCGATGATCCCGTGCGGCCTGCCCGCCTCCCACAGCGTGTCCCACAGCCGCCTGCCGAGGTCGGCGCCGGTGTAGAGCTCCCAGCCGAGTTCGCCCACATAGGACAGTCGCATCGCGACCACCGGGATACCGCCTACGTATGCGGCTTTCGCCTTGAAGTAGCCCATCGCCCGGTGTGAGAAGTCCGTTGTGGACAGTGGCTGCAGGACCTTGCGCGCGAGTGGTCCCCACAGGCCGACACAGCAGGTGCCGGACGTGGTCTCGTGGATCTGCACGGTGCCGTCGCCGGGCAGATGCCTGCGCAGCCAGTCGAGGTCGAGGGGCCCGTTGACGCCGACCTGGAACCGGTCGGCGGCCAGCCGCGCGACCGTGAGATCGCCGCGCACCCCGCCGTCCTCGCCGAGCAGCAGCGTGTAGGTGATCGCCCCCGGCGGCTTGTCGAGCTGGTTGGTGGTCATCGCCTGGAGGAACGGCAGCGCGCCAGGACCGGTGACTTCGAGGCGCTTCAGCGGTGTCATGTCGAACATCGCCACCCGCTCGCGGGCCACCAGCGCCTCGGCTCCGCCGATCGGCGACCAGTACCGCCCGGCCCAGCCGTTGCGGGCGGGGATCCGGTCGACCTCCGGCAGGTTCTCGTTCTCGGCGTACCACTGTGGACGTTCCCAGCCGCCCGCCTCCAGGAAACACGCGCCGAGTTCGAGCTGGCGCTCGTAGAACGGGCTCGTCCGCAGTGGCCGCGGTTCTTCCATCGGCTGCAGGGGATGGATGACGTCGTACACCTCGACGAAGCTCTGGCAACTGCGGGCGCGCACGTAGTCCGGCGCGAGCTGGACCCGTTCGAAACGGGCGAGGTCGCAGCCGTGCACGTCGGTCTTCGGCTGCCCGTCGACGAGCCATTCGGCCAGTGCGCGGGCGGCACCGGCGGAGTGGGTGATCCAGACGGCCTCCGCGACCCAGAAGCCGTCGAGGTCCGGGTGTTCGCCGAGCAACGGCATCCCGTCCGGGGTGAACGAGAACAGCCCGTTGACGCCTTCTTCGACCTTCGCCTCGCGCAGGATCGGCAGCAACTCGGTGGCGGCGGCCCAGGACGCTTCGAAGTCGGCTGGGGTGAACGCGAGTTCGGACGGCATGCCTTCGGTGGCACGGGGATCGGCGATGTCCGAGGGATCGACCGGCATCGGTCGGTGCCCGTACGCGCCGACACCGAGCCGGTCGCCGTGCTCGCGGAAGTAGAGGTCGGCGTCCTGGTGCCGCAGGATCGGCCTGCTCGCCTCGGTGGGGTCGGCGAGCGCGGGCAACGGCGTCGTCTTCGCGTACTGGTGCGCCATCGGGACCAGCGGCACGGTGAGGTCGACCAGCTCCCCGAGCAGCGGTCCCCACATCCCGGCACAGGACACGACGACGTCGGCGCGGAACCGGTCGGTCTCGGTGACCACGGCGGTGACCCGGCCGCGCGCGCGTTCCACGGCGACGACCCGCTGGCGGGCGAGGAACCGGGCCCCGCGCTCGATCGCCCGCCGGGCCTGGGCTTCGGCCGCGCGCAGCGGTTCCGCCAGCCCGTCGCCGGGGGTGTGGAAGCCGCCGAGGATCTTCGTCGCGTCGAGCAGCGGGTGCAGGGCGGCGCACGCGCCCGCGTCGAGCAGCGTGCTCGGCACGCCCCACGACGTCGCCCAGCCGTGCCGTCGTTGCAGATCCGCCCAGCGGGCCGGGGAACCGGCGACCTCGAGCCCGCCGACCGGCCGGAAGCACGGACGCCCGTCGAGGGTGAGACCGCTGTACTTCTCGACGGTGTAGCCGGCGAACTCGGTCATCGTCTTGCAGCCGTTGGTCTGGAAGACCAGCCCCGGCGCGTGCGAGCTGGACCCGCCGGTGGCGAACAGGTCACCCTGCTCCAGCACGGTGACGTCGGTCCAGCCGCGCTCGGTGAGCTCGTCGGCCACCGCGCAGCCGACTATCCCCGCGCCGACGACGACAACGCGCGGCCGTGGAGCCATCGGGGTCCTCCTCGCCTGCCCGCGCGTCCACTGTGGACAGCCGGGCTCCTTGCCGTTGGCGTGCTCGGGGCCCGCGTCGGGGGAGGCGCGGGAGGTTGCGGATGGGGGAATACGTTCCGTCTTCTGCAACAAGGTGCGTGATGCCGCGAGCAGTGTCAAGAGCCCGAAAAGGTTCCCGTTCCAGGGTGGTCGCGCAGGTGGGCGCGGTGCTACCGGCGAACGGGCCAAGTAACGGCACGCTCGCCCTTGTCGATGCGACGTCGGGGGAGTGGACGCCTCAGTCCGCGAAGTAGCCGAGCTGGGCGGAAAGCTCCATCGCCGCTTCGGTGAGCGGCTGCACGATCTGGCGGACGCGCTGTTTCGAGAGGCGGTACGAAGGCCCCGAAACGCTCATCGCGGCCACGACTTCGCCGCCGGGGCCGCGGATCGGCACCGCGACCGCGTGCATACCGAGTTCGAGTTCCTCGTAGCAGGCCACGTAACCGTCTTCGGTGACGCGGTCGAGTTCGGCATTCAGTTCTTCCGGGTCGACGACCGTACGCGGGGTGTACTGCTCCAGCTTGCGGCGGAGAAGACGCTTTCGCTCCGCCTCGGGCAGCGAGGCCAGCAGGATCTTGCCGCTGGAGGTCGCGTGCAGCGGCGTGCGCTGGCCGGTCCAGTTCTGCGTGGTGATCGCGGCCGATCCGCGGGCCTGGCTGATGTTGATCGCGACGCCGTCGTCGGCGATCGCGATGTTGACCGTCTCGCCCAGCGACTCGGCCAGTGCCTGGCAGCTGGTCCGGCCCAGCTTCGCCAGGTCCATCCGGCCGGTGGCGGCCCCGGCCAGCCGGACGATGCCGAAGCCGATGGCGTACTTCCCCCGCTCGCCCAGCTGCTCCACCAGGCCACGCGACTCCAGGACACTCAGCAGGCGGGACGCGGTCGACTTGTGGACGCCCAGTTCGCCCGCGATCTCGGTGATCCCCGTTTCCCCGTTGCGGGCGAGCAGTTCCAGCACGCTGATCGCGCGGTCGACCGATTGCACCTGGCTGGGAGTTGCGTTCGCAGGGTCCTGGTTCCGCATGACGCAACACTAACGGCTGACGCTGAAAAAGTTCGGCTGAGTGGGCGAACACCGAGGGACGCCCCTGGTGCGTTGGCTGTGGCGAGGGACGCCCTCGGTGCATCGAGCGCACCGAGGGCGTCCCTCGCATCCGCTCGCGGTCCGCTCCACACGGGTACGGTGGGCGGTGAGGGGACGGCCCGGCCGCCACCCGGAAGGCCCGCACCCGGATGGAGCAAATCTGCTCGATTTCGGATCTTTCCGGCGTCCGAACCCCGGGTCGCGCGTCCTCGTGTGGCAAGTAGTGCGAATATGTGTTCATGAAGGCACGTGTCTTGGTGGTCGACGACGACCCCGCACTCGCGGAGATGCTCACCATCGTGCTCCGTGGGGAGGGGTTCGACACGGCGGTGGTCGCCGACGGTTCGCGCGCGCTTCCCGCGCTGCGCGAGCTGAAACCCGACCTCGTCCTGCTCGACCTCATGCTGCCCGGGATGAACGGCATCGACGTCTGCAAGGCGATCCGGGCCGAGTCCGGCGTGCCGATCGTCATGCTCACCGCCAAGAGCGACACGGTGGACATCGTGCTCGGCCTGGAGTCCGGCGCCGACGACTACGTGGTCAAGCCCTTCAAGCCGAAGGAGCTGGTCGCGCGGGTCCGCGCCCGGATGCGCCGCACCGAGGCCGAGCCCGCCGAGTCGCTCACCATCGGCGATCTGGCCATCGACGTCCCCGGCCACGAGGTCACCCGCGAGGGCAAGGCCATCCCGCTGACTCCGCTGGAGTTCGACCTGCTGGTCGCGCTGGCGCGCAAGCCGCGTCAGGTGTTCACCCGCGAGGTGCTGCTCGAGCAGGTCTGGGGTTACCGGCACGCGGCCGACACCCGGCTGGTCAACGTGCACGTCCAGCGGCTGCGGTCGAAGGTGGAGCGGGACCCGGAGCACCCCGAGGTGGTGTTGACCGTGCGCGGCGTCGGGTACAAGGCCGGCCCGCCGTGATCCGTCCATGACAGCGCCATCCCCGGAAGAGCCGGAAAGCACCGGGGCGGAGCCCGGCCGTGACCCGAAGAGGGGACGGCTGCCGCGCTCCGCCCGCTCGGCGGCGCGCCTCGTACGGCGCGTCGCGGCTTTCGCGCGCCGTCGTGTCGTCGGCTTCAACGAACTGTGGCGGCATTCGCTGCAGTTCCGGGTCACCGTGTCGACGCTGGCGCTGTCCTCGGCGGTGGTGTTCGTGCTGGGCATGGTGCTGCAGAACCAGATCACCGAACGCCTGCTGGACACCAAGCGTTCCGCCGCGATCGAGCAGACGCGGGCGCTCGCCGACACCGCGGCGGGGGAGCTGGTCGGCGTCGGCGGCGAGAGCTCCGAAGCCATGCGCACGCGGCTGGAGAACGCGCTCAAGAAGATCTCCAGCAGCCCGGCGAACCAGGGCGGGGCCGGTTCTGCGGCGGGCACCTTCGACCCGGTGCTGGTCAGCGGCGGCCGTGGCCAGGCGGTCAGCGTCCCGGTGTCGGCGGGACCGTTCGCCAGCGTGCCGGCGCGGCTGCGCCAGTTCGTCGAGTCCAACCAGGTCAGCTACCTGGAGCACACCGTCGAAGACGGCAACGGCGGCCGCACCACGTACCTCATCGTCGGCGCGCCGCTGAGCACCGTGGCCAGCCCGCTGCAGCTGTACCTGCTGTTCCCGCTGACCAGCGAGCAGAACACGGTGTCCACCGTGCAGAACACGCTGCTCGTCGGCGGGCTCGTGCTGCTGTTGCTGCTCGCCGGGATTACGAACCTCGTCACGCGGCAGGTGGTGCGGCCCGTCCGGCAGGCGGCGGCCGCGGCCGAGCAGTTCGCGGGCGGGGATCTCGACCAGCGGCTCGCCGTGCTCGGCGAGGACGATCTGGCGAAACTCGCGGTGTCCTACAACGAGATGGCCGCGAGCATCCAGCGGCAGATCCGGCAGCTGGAGGAGTTCGGCGGGCTGCAGCGGCGGTTCACCTCCGACGTCTCGCACGAGCTGCGCACCCCGCTGACCACCGTCCGGATGGCGGCCGACGTGCTGCACGCCTCGCGCGAGCAGTTCCCGGCCGGGCTCGCCCGCTCCACCGAGCTGCTGGTCGACGAGCTCGACCGTTTCGAGGCCCTGCTCGGCGATCTGCTGGAGATCAGCCGTCTCGACGCCGGTGTCGAGGAGCTGTCCGCCGAGTTCATCGACGTCCGGCCGATCGCGACCAGGGCGGTCGAGCAGGTCCGGGTCATCGCCGGGAACGCGGGCAGCTCGATCGATCTGGTGCTGCCCGACGAAGAGGCGCCCGCGGAGGTCGACGCCCGGCGCGTCGAACGGATCCTGCGGAACCTGCTCGCCAACGCCGTCGACCACAGTGAGGGCAAACCGGTGGTGCTCACCGTGGGAGTCAACGAGAACGCCGTGGCGGTCACGGTCCGGGACCGCGGTGTCGGGCTGCGGACCGGCGAGGCGGAACTGGTGTTCAACCGGTTCTGGCGGGCAGACCCGTCCCGCAACCGGCGCACCGGCGGCACCGGGCTGGGCCTGGCGATCAGTCAGGAGGACGCGCGCCTGCACGGCGGGCAGCTCGACGCGTGGGGCGAGCCGGGCTACGGCGCGTGCTTCCGGCTGGTACTGCCGCGCAGGCAGGGCACCGCGGTCGAGGAGAGCCCGCTGCCGCTGCCGCCCGCGGACCACGTCCCGCCCGCCGCCGAGCCGACCGTGATCGGCACGCTCGAGGTGCAGCCCGCGCCGGACGCGCTGCTCGCCGAGCGCGAGGAGGTCGGCCGGTGAAACGTGCCGCACTGGCCTTGCTGTGCTTCGTCCTCCTGGCGGGCTGCGCGAACATCCCGCAGGAATCCCAGCCGATGGTGGTGCCGGGGGAGAAGCCGCCGCCGGCGGCAGCCAGCGCGCCCAACCCGTCGGAGGGCATCGACTCGCTGACGCTGGCGCGCCAGTTCGTCCGCGCGAGCGCCGTGCCGGGGTCGAACAACGCCGCCGCCCGCGCGTACCTCGACGACCAGGCCCGCGCGAACTGGAAGCCCGCGCGGGGGCTGACGATCATCGACGACATCTTCAACACCACCTACGACACCGAGAACCGGTCGCCGGATCCGAACGTGCAGACGGTGAACGTGCACGGTTTCGCGCTGGGCGTGCTGAACGGCGACGGCTCGTTCGTCCCGAACCAGGCGCCTTTCAAGCTCCAGCTCGAAGTGCGCAAGCAGCAGGCGACAGGGCAGTGGCGGATCGCCAACCCGCCGCCGAACCTGGTCGTCACCAACGCCGACTTCTCGATCAACTACTTCCGCGTCCCGGTGAGCTTCTACTCGCCGGACGCGGGCACGTTCGTGCCCGATCTTCGTTACGTGGTCGCGAAACCGCAGTCGGGACTCGCCGGGCGCGTGATGGACCTGCTGATGCTCGGGCCGTCCGAAGGGCTCGCGGGATCGGTGAAGAACCTCCTCGCGGATCCGATCACCATCGAGAACAACGTCAAGACCGCCGACGACGGTTCGGTGGTGGTGCCGCTGACCGGGCTGACCGGGGCGACGCCCGAGACGCGGAACCTGATCGCCGCGCAGATCGTGCTCTCGCTGCAGACCGTGACCTCGACCCGGATCCGGCTGCTCGCCGACGGCGCGCCGCTCGTGCCGGGGCACGAGTACTGGCGGGCGAGCGAGCTGCCCGCGTACGGCGCCGCGTCGTCGCCGAGTTCCGATCTGCTGGGGCTGATGACCGCGGGCGGGCGGGCGCGTTCGCTCGGCACCGGCGCGCCGGTCGAGGGCCCGGCGGGTAGTGGTGGCTACGACGTCGCCGGCGCGGCGCAGTCGATCGACGGGAAACGGCTCGCGGTGGTCGAACGCGCCGGCGGCCGGATGCGGCTGCGGGTCGGCGACTACGGCAGGGACCTGCCGCAGACGGAGCTGTTCGGTGGTTCGCTCACCCGGCCGACCTGGCGCCCCGCCGCGCCCGGCGGCGACGCCTCCGGTGAGGTGTGGACGGTCGTCGATCACACGACGGTGGCGCGGCTCGTGCTGGCCCCCGGCGGGCATTGGGCGCAGCAGGGCGTGAACGCGAACGAGGTGACCGCGCTCGGCCAGATCACCGAACTCCGGCTCTCCCGCGACGGTGCGCGCGCCGCGGCAGTGGTCGGCGGGAAGCTGGTGGTCGCCTCGGTGGTCCGGACCGCCGATTCGGTGACCCTGCGCGCGCCGCGGCTGCTGCAGAACCGCGATCTCACGAACGTCGTGGACGTCGACTGGGCCACTCCGGACACGCTCGTGGCGGCCACGTCGTCGACCTCGCAGCCGGTGGTGAAACTGCCGATCGACGGGCTGCGGATGGACGCCTTCAACAGCTCGAACCTGACCCCGCCGGTGCTCTCCGTCACCGCCGCCCCGAACCGCCCGATCGTGGTCGCCGACAGCGGTGGCCTGTGGGTCGCCTCGGAACTGGGCGAGGTCTGGCGGCCCCATGCCCACACCACCCCCGGCGCCGATCCCTTCTATCCCGGCTGAAGCCTGCGCACCCGACTGTCCCTTGTGGACGCTGGGTTGCGCTCGTGCGGCGCGAGCGTGAGCAAAGGTCCCTTGCTCCCGGTTCCGGCGGGGCGGGGTGTTGATCCGAGGGCCTCCCTGGGTGCGCTCATCGCACCGAGGGACGCCCTCGTCGCACCCAACGCACCCAAGGCGTCCCTCGGCACAGCGCTCGTCCGCGCGCGTCGCGAACGCTCCGTTCGGGACGCTCAACGTCCTCAACGGCGCGTTCGGGACATGGACCCGGCGTCCGCGCCGCAGCCTTGCCGCGTCGCGGCGAGCCGAAACTGTCGGTGGTGGGCGGGACACTCAGCGGCATGAACTCCCGTGTGCTCGATCTCCTCATCCCCGCCCGCTGCGCCGCCTGCGGTGTGCGCGGTGCCCCGTGCTGCGCCGGATGCGCCCAGGTGTGGGGAGCACTGACCGAGGTGACCCGCCTGCCGACGACGGGTCTCGTGCCGGTGTACGCGCTCGCCCGCTACGAGGGCGTGGCCAAACGGCTCCTGATCGCCTACAAGGAACGCGGCCGCCGTGATCTCGGCCCGCCGCTCGGCCGGGCAGTGGCCGACGCGCTCCCGTCGCTGCTCGCCAGGGCGCTCGCACCCGGAGCCGGGATTCCCATCGCCGGGAATCTCCGGAGTGGGAATCCCCGCACTGGGATTCCCAGCCTTGGGATCCCCGGCGGTGGGAATCCCGAAAGTGGGATTCCCACATCCGGCCGTCCCACAAACGGCCTTCCCGCCTCCGCGCTTTCCGAACCGGCGAACCCACGAGGCGGGAATCCCCGTCGCGGGATTCCCCAGTCCGGGAATCTCCCACCGGGGTTTCCCGGACCTGCGGCTCTCGAGCCGGAGGACCCCGAAACCGGGAACGCCGGTACCGGGACTCTCCGAACCGGCCCTCTCGGTGGCGGGAATCCCACTACTGGGAATCCCAGACCGGAGCGCCCCGGAACCGGGCTTCCCGCAGTGGGGAACCCCCGGACCGGGAATCCCGAGGTCGGGAATCCCACTCACGGTGTCTGTCTCGTGCCCGCTCCGAGCAGGCGCTCGGCGTCCCGGCTGAGGGGCGGTCCGCACGTCCAGCGCCTGGCCGAGGCCGCCGCCGAGCTGCTCGCCGCTCGCGGTGTCCCGGCTGCGGTGGCGCCCGCGTTGCGGCTGGCGGGTGGCGCGAAGGACGCTGTCGGGCTGAGCCGGGCGGAGCGGCTGGCCAACCTCGAAGGACGGCTCCGGTTCGTCCCGGCGGGCCGTCCGCCGCCGGAGCTGCCGGTGGTGGTGCTCGACGACGTCGTGACCAGCGGCGCCACGGCCGCGGCGTGCACGCGGGTGCTGCGCGGACAGGGAGTGGAGGTGGTCGCGGTCCTCGCACTCCTCGCGGCCGAGTGATCCGAGGGTCACCTACATGAGTGACCTTTAGCGGGAACGTCAGCGCCCGCGCGGCCGTTGTCCGGGTATGAGGGCCTACCCCCGAAGCACTCCGATGACACGCCACTCCACCGGGGTGGCGGCTGTGCCCGGCGGGGTTGTCACCCTCGGTTTTCCTGGCACCGAAGCGTTGCGCCGTCCGCGTGAAAACGAGTCACGGGAACGGTGCCCGAACCGCGAGGATTTTGCGGTGATCACCCGTGCGTCACTGCGCGCCGTGACGGTTTCTTACCCCCTGACATCCCCCGGCTCGGGGGCTGTTGCAACGGCCGTGATGAAGCTAACGTGCTCCGCAATCAGCAATCCCCGCAGGCAGGGAGGTGACCAGCCCATGTCCCTGGCGCCGGAGGTGCGCTGAGTTCGCGCTCGGACATCCGCCGCGAGACGTCGTGACCGTCTGCCGAGTTCCCTCAGCCCGCGATCCGGGCTTCGTCCCCGCTTTACCGGCGCCCTGGTTAAACACAACAGCTCGCAGTCATTTCAGCGAGGGAGGTCGTGTATGGACATCGTCGTTAAGGGCCGCAACGTGGAGGTGCCCGATCATTACCGGGCGCTTGTCGGCGAAAAGCTGGCCCGGCTTGAGCGCTACGACAAGAAGGTCATCCGGTACGACGTGGAGCTCTTCCACGAGCCGAACCGCAGGCAGGCCAAGAGCTGCCAGCGCGTCGAGATCACCGGAAAGGGCAGGGGCCCGGCCGTGCGCGCCGAAGCGTGTGCCGCCGACTTCTACGCAGCGCTGGACTCCGCGGTCACCAAGCTCGAGAACCGTTTGCGGAGGACACACGACCGGAGGCGCGTGCACTATGGCCGCAGCCGTCCGGAATCGGTCGCCGAGGCGACCTCCATGGCGATGGCGCCAGGCACGTCCCCGGCGAATTCCGCCGCTCCCGCCGCGCGTACCGCGGTGTTGGAGGCACCCGAGGCCGAAACACTCACGAACGGATTCGCGGCTTCGAGTGTCGAGGGGATTCCCCAGCAACAGCGCTGGGAAGACGATGAGCTGGGCCACCAGCCCGGCCGCGTCGTCCGCGAGAAACAGCATTCCGCGGACCCGATGACGGTGGACCAGGCTCTCTACGAGATGGAGCTGGTCGGCCACGACTTCTACCTGTTCAACGACTCCGAAGCCGGCAGGCCGAGCGTCGTCTACCGCCGGAAAGGCTTCGACTACGGCGTGATCCGGCTCGGCTGAGCGGACCCGGACAAGGCCTCGAGCGGCCCGCACGCACCGCGTGCGGGCCGCTCGCGTGCGGTCCCTACGCAAGGTGCGTGCGCGCATGCTGTCCGGTTCCCTACGATGGGGTGCGGACGACTGCGGCTCACCAGGCCCCAGTCGCGGACGACACTGCCCGGGAGCGGCTCGGGTGCGTTCAACAAATCAGCTAGTGAGGTCGACCGGATGGTGCTGAACCGCCTGCTCCGCGCGGGTGAGGGCAAGATGGTGAAGCGGCTGCGCAACATCGCCGATCACATCAATACCCTCGAAGACGACGTCAAGGACCTGTCCGACGCCGAGCTGCGGGCGAAGACCGAGGAGTTCCGCAAGCGGTATCGCGAGGACAAGGAGACGCTCGACGAGCTGCTCCCGGAGGCCTTCGCGGTCGCCCGCGAGGCGAGCAAGCGGGTGCTCGGCCAGCGGCACTACGACGTCCAGCTGATGGGGGGCGCGGCGCTGCACCTCGGCCAGGTGGCCGAGATGAAGACCGGTGAGGGCAAGACCCTGACCTGTGTGCTCGCGGCCTACCTGAACGCGATCCCCGGCGACGGCGTGCACATCATCACGACCAACGACTACCTGGCCAAGCGCGACTCGGAGTGGATGGGCCGTATCCACCGCTTCCTCGGACTCGAGGTCGGCGTCATCCTGGCCGAGCAGCAGCCGGACGTGCGGCGCCAGCAGTACAACGCCGACATCACCTACGGCACGAACAACGAGTTCGGGTTCGACTACCTGCGCGACAACATGACCTGGAGCCTGGACGAGTGCGTCCAGCGCGGGCACAACTTCGCGGTCGTCGACGAGGTCGACTCGATCCTCATCGACGAGGCGCGGACCCCGCTGATCATCTCCGGCCCCGCCGACCAGTCCTCGCGCTGGTACGTCGAGTTCGCCCGGCTCGCGCCGCTCATGCAGGGCATCGACACCACCACGATGGGCACGCGCGAGCGCGTCGAGAAGACCAACCTGATCAACAGCAAGTACCACTACGAGGTCGACGTGCGGAAGCGCACGGTCGCGGTCACCGAGAAGGGCGTCCGGTTCGTCGAGGACCAGCTCGGTATCGACAACCTCTACGAGGCCGCCAACACCCCACTGGTCGGCTACCTGAACAACGCGCTGAAGGTCCAGGAGCTCTACCACCGCGACAAGGACTACATCGTCCGCGACGGCGAGGTCATGATCGTCGACGAGTTCACCGGGCGCATCCTGGTGGGCCGCCGCTACAACGAGGGCATGCACCAGGCGATCGAGGCCAAGGAGAAGGTCGAGATCAAGGCCGAGAACCAGACGCTGGCCACGATCACGCTGCAGAACTACTTCCGGCTGTACAAGAAGCTCTCCGGGATGACCGGTACCGCCGAGACCGAGGCGGCCGAGTTCCACCAGACCTACAAGCTGGGCGTGGTGCCGATCCCGACGAACCGGCCGATGGTCCGCGCCGACCAGGCGGACCTGATCTACAAGTCCGAGCAGTCGAAGTTCGAGGCCGTGGCCGAGGACATCGCCGAACGGCACGAGAAGGGCCAGCCGGTCCTGGTCGGCACGACCAGCGTCGAGAAGTCCGAGCACCTGTCGAAGCTGCTGCTGAAACTGGGTGTGCCGCACGAGGTGCTCAACGCGAAGCACCACGACCGCGAGGCGCTGATCGTCGCGCGGGCCGGCCGCAAGGGCGCGGTCACGGTCGCCACCAACATGGCGGGCCGCGGTACCGACATCGTGCTCGGCGGCAACCCGGACATCATCGCCGACCAGACGCTGCGCGAGCGCGGCCTCGACCCGGTGGAGAACTCCGAGGAGTACGAGGCCGCGTGGCCGAACGTGCTCGAAGAGATCAAGGCGGACGCCAAGGCC
This sequence comes from Amycolatopsis sp. NPDC059027, assembly GCF_042739735.1. NCBI lineage: Bacteria > Bacillati > Actinomycetota > Actinomycetes > Pseudonocardiales > Pseudonocardiaceae > Amycolatopsis > Amycolatopsis sp. NPDC059027. The sequence goes on from NZ_JBHYIK010000086.1 coordinate 25,720, forward strand.
GAGGCCGAAGAGGTCCGTGAGGCGGGCGGGCTGTACGTGCTCGGCACCGAGCGCCACGAATCGCGCCGCATCGACAACCAGCTCCGCGGTCGTTCCGGCCGTCAGGGCGACCCCGGCGAATCGCGGTTCTACCTGTCGCTCGGGGACGAGCTGATGCGCCGCTTCAACGCGACGATGGTCGAGCGCGTGATGACCACCATGCGGCTGCCCGACGACGTGCCGATCGAGCACAAGATGGTCTCCAAGGCCATCAAGAGCGCGCAGACACAGGTCGAGCAGCTCAACCACGAGACGCGCAAGAACGTCCTCAAGTACGACGAGGTCATGAACGAGCAGCGCAAGGTGATCTACGCCGAGCGCCGCCGCGTGCTCGAAGGTGAGGACCTGCGCGAGCAGATCGAGCACATGCTCATCGACGTCGTCAACGCCTACGTCGACGGTGCGACCGAGTCCGGGTACGCCGAGGACTGGGACCACGAAAAGCTGTGGACCGCGCTCAAGACGCTCTACCCGGTGAGCCTCGACTGGGACGACCTGATGGAGGACGGCGACCTCGACTCCGAGGGCCTGCGCGCCGCGCTGGTCGAGGACGCGCATCGGGCTTACGACCGCCGCGAGGCCGAGATCGACGAGCTGGTCGGCGAGGAAGGCGCGATGCGCCGCCTCGAGCGCCAGGTGATGCTCACCGTGCTCGACCGCAAATGGCGTGAGCACCTCTACGAGATGGACTATCTCAAGGAGGGCATCGGCATGCGGGCGCTCGCGCAGCGCGATCCGCTGATCGAGTACCAGCGCGAGGGCTTCGACATGTTCCGCGCGATGCTGGACTCGTTGAAGGAGGAGGCCGTCGGCTTCCTGTTCAACCTCCAGGTCGAGCGTGCCGAACCGGCGCCGGTCGCCGAGGAAGGCGCCACGGCGCTGCCCACCGGGGTGAGCGGCAACGGCAACGGCCAGGCCCCGGAGGGCGAGGGTGAGGGCAGGCATGCCCGCCCGGCACCGCCGCAGCCGACGACCGACACCGAGTCGGTGCCGTCCGCCTTGCGGGGCAAGGGGCTCGGCGGTGGCGGTGCGCAGAGCGGGCTGACCATGTCGGGCCCGGGTGAGGACGGGAACGTCGAGTCCCATTCGGACGGTCCGGCCGAGGCGGCCGGTGGGGCGGGTGGTGGCACCCGCCGGGAGCGCCGTGCCGCGCAGCGTGCCGAGGCGAAGAAGGGCAAGAAGGGCCCGCGCCGCTAGGAGTTTCGGTCGCCGGAGGGCCGTCGCGTCAGGAACGCGGCGGCCCTCCGGCGCGTTGTACCGGGTATGGGGCGGAAGCCCGGCATGTGAGCGAGGGGAGCGCCGTGTCCACCACGCCGGTCGAAGCAGATTTGTCGACTTTCGCCGCGCTGTTCGGCGAGGACCGCCGTCCCGATCCGTATCCGGACTATCGCCGCTGGCGAGAGCGGGCCCCGGTCGCGCTGTTGCCAGGCGTGGTCGCCGTGAGCGGTCAGGCCGAGGCGGTGCAGTTGTTGCGCGACAACGCTTTCGGCCATCCGGAACCGGAGATTCTCGCGCCGGAGGACCAGCGCCCGGACGAACCGGTGGACGAAGAGGGCCGGGTCGTCCGGTCGTTCCTCGGGCTCAACCCGCCCGATCACACGCGGCTGCGGCGGCTGGTGTCGAAGGCGTTCACCCCGCGGATGGTCGAGCGGCTCACCCCGCGGATCGAGGAGCTTGCCGCCACGATGGTCGGCCGGATCGCCGACGCGGACGAGGCCGATCTCATGGCGGATCTCGCGGCGCCGCTGCCGGTCGAGGTGATCAGCGAGATGCTGGGCGTCCCGCTCGACGACCGCGAGCGGTTCGCCACGTGGTCCCACGCGATGGCACGCGCGCTCGACCCGGAGTTCCTGCAGGCACCGGAAACCCGGGAGCCCGCCGTCCGCGCCCGGCAGGAGTTCGTCGCCTACTTCCGTGAGCTGGCAGCGCGACGGCGGCACGAGCCCGGCGACGACCTTCTGTCCACTTTGGTCGCCGTGTCCGACGCGGGTGACACGCTCAGCGAGGGCGAACTGCTCGTCACGGTGACCCTGCTGCTGATCGCGGGCCACGAGACGACCACGAACCTCATCGGCAACGGCACCCTCGCCCTCCTGCGGCATGCCGAGGGCGTCGGCGCGCTCGGCCCCGGCGGCGAACTCGCCGAGCGGGCCGTGGAGGAGGCGCTGCGCTACGACTCGCCGGTGCAACTCACCGCCCGGACAGCGCTGCGGGACACCGCGGTCGGCGACGTCGCGGTCGCCGAAGGCACCCAGGCGATCGTCCTCATCGGAGCCGCGAACCGCGACCCCGCCGCGTGCGCCGACCCCGACGTCTTCGATCCGTCCCGCGAGCCCGGCCGTCATCTCGCCTTCGGACAGGGCATCCACTTCTGCCTCGGCGCCCCGCTGGCCCGGCTGGAAGGCCGCGTCGTCTTCCGCGAACTAGCCCGCCGCGTCCCGCGGCTGCGCCTCGCCGGTGAGCCGCGCTGGAACGCGACCACCACCCTGCGCGGCCTCGCCACCCTCCCCGTCGCCCACTGAGCCTCAGGCCGGAACGCTCCTGGGCGCTTCGCCGGGGTTGCTGCCCGACCAGGGTCCGGTGCCGTGAAGGCCTCCTTACCGGCGTTGAGCGCTGTGAAGGAGGCCTTCACGGCATTGGGTGGGTCGGGGATGTGTGGTCGGTGGGGTGTGTGGTGTTCGCGGGGTTGTCGTTGCGGTTGGGGTTTGTGCGGCGGTCTTGGATGTCGTGAACGCTCCGTTGGGGACGTTGATCGTCGGTAACGGAGCGTTCGCGACGTCGGGCGATGGTGTCGGCGTGGGCGGAGAGAGTCCGAGGGACGCTCTGGGTGCATCCACCGCACCGAGGGACGCCCCCGATGCACTCAACGCACCCAGGGACGCCCTTGTCGCACCCCGGCCAGCGCATCGCCGACAGGGGTGCGGAACGGCGGGAGCAAGGGACCTTTGCTCACCTTTGGTTAGTGCGCTAATGGTGAGCTTGCTCAAGGACGTTAGCAAAGGTCCCTTGCTCCTCCTTGCCGCCGGAAAGCGCCGCTGAGCAGGGGGAACGCTGGTCAGGCCGCCATGCGCTGCGCCGTGGCGAGCGGGTCCAGCAGGTCGAAGCGCACGCACCGCCACCGGCCGCCGGTCCGTTCGAAGCGGGCGGCGAGCGCGATGGTGCGGCGGCCGGTCTCGACGCGTGCGCAGGCCTCGACGACGTCGTCGGCGGGTGCGCACAGTCGCACGCTCCGTACGCGATGCCGGGCGGTCGCACGCGCCCGGCTGTGGGCGCGGAGGCGTTCGAACAGCGGCCGGTCCACCAGCGGCTCGATCTGCGAGGCCGTCCGGTGCCCGTCGTGCGTTTCGAGGATCGCGGTCAGCATGATCGCGACCTGCGGCCCGTCGAGCGCGGGCGAGACGTCGCGGACGGCCGCCAGGGGACGGCCCGCCGGGAGCGGCGCGGGTGACCCGGTGGCGATCGGGCGACCGGTGCGGTGGGGTTCGTAGCCGGTCAGGGTTTTCAGACGGTGCGCGGTGGTCATGGCTTCCCCTCTCGTGCCGTGGCGGGTGCCCGGCACGAGTTAGTGGCCGCGAAACGCCGGGAAGCGGACAAGGATCGCCATATTCGGGGAAAAGCGCAGAATCGGCTGCACGTTATTGCGGATTGCGCTATCCGGCCCGCGTGCCCCGCTGACCGGGCTAGGGTGTGCGGGGTGCTGAAGGGCCTAGTGATCGATTACGCCGGGGTGCTCACGGAGCCGGACGCCAATCTGCTCTACACCTATCTTGAGGCCGCCCGCGATCGCGGCCTTCGCACCGCGTTGCTGTCCAACGCTCCCGGTGCCTCCTCGCAGGTGAAGAACACGATGAGCCGCTATTTCGACGCGCTGGTGTTCTCGGGCGAGGTCGGGGTGGCGAAGCCGGACCGCGAGGTCTACCTGATCACCGCGGCGATGCTGGGCCTGCCCGCCGGCCGCTGCGTGTTCGTCGACGACTCGGCCGCCAACGTCCGGGGCGCTGTCGACGCGGGGATGGTCGGCATCCACCACGACACGGTCGCCGGGACACTGGCCGAGCTGGCCGTGCTGTTCCCGCCGGAGCGCGCTCGCCGGGAGTGAGGGTCAGCGAGCCCGGCGCACGAGTTCGAAGGAAAGCACCGCCGCCGCGGCCGAGACGTTCAGCGACTCGACGTCACCCGGCATCGGGATGCTCAGCCACTCGGTGACGAGCTCGCCCACCTCGGCGCCCACGCCGGCCGTCTCGCCGCCCAGCACGAACGCGGTCCGCTGTGGCAGCTCGACGTCGAACACCGTCAACGACTCCGCGGAAGCCGAAGCGCCCAGCGCGTAGAGCGAGTAGCCGGCCTCGGTGAGCATCTCCGCGGCTTCCCGCGCGCTGCCGCAGCGCAGCACCGGCGCGCGGAACGCGACCCCCGCGGACGCCTTGACCACCATCGGGTCCAGCGCGGCGACGCCACGCCGCGGCACGATCACGCCGTCGAGCCCGGCGGCGGTCGCGGTGCGCAGGATCATCCCGACGTTGGCCGGGGTGGTGATGCCGTCCAGCAGCAGCACCCGCGCGGGCGGGCGCTTCCCCGACAGCGCGGTGGCCAGCGAACGCATCCGTGGCGCGACGACGTCGGCGAGCACGCCCTGGTCCTGTTTGCCGTTCCCGGCCAGTACTTTGACGCGGTGCGCGCTCGCGCGCTGCACCGGCACCCCGGCCGCCTTGGCGGCGCGCTGGATCTCGGCGGCGCCCGGCCCGCGCACGGTGTCGGCCAGGATCACCTTGTCCACTTCGAGGCCGGTGTCGGCGAGCGCCTCGAGCACCGGTTTGCGCCCGTAGACGGTCAGGAACCGGTCTTTCGGCGAAACCGGGGAGGCCGCAGAGTCATCACCCACACCGGGCAGTCTCGCATTGTGTAAGGATCGGCCCATGCCCGACCGCCTTTCCGCGCTGGACGCGTCGTTCCTGTACGTCGAGGACCACGCGACCCCGATGCACGTCGGCGGGGTGGCGATCTTCGAGCGCCCGCGTTCCGGGTTCGGCTACGAGCAGATGCTCGCCCTGATCGGCCAGCGCCTGGCGTTCCTGCCGCGGTACCGGCAGCGTGTGCTGGAGGTGCCGGGACACCTGGCGCGCCCGGTGTGGGTGGACGACGTCGACTTCGACCTCAACTACCACGTCCGCCGCTCCGCGCTGCCCCAGCCGGGCAGCGACGAGCAGCTGTTCGACCTCGTCGCCCGGCTGATGTCGCGGCGGCTGGCGCCGGAACGCCCGCTCTGGGAGGCGTACTTCATCGAGGGGCTCGGCGGGGACAGGGTCGCGTTGGTGACCAAGACCCATCAGTCCGTTGTGGACGGTGTGGGCACGATCGAGCTCGGCCAGATCGTCCTCGACCCCACACCCGCCGAAGTGGAGCCGTTCGACGACGTCTGGACACCGCGGCGCGAGCCGAGCCGTACCCAGCTGATCCTCGACGCGGTCAGCGAGACCGTGCAGCGCCCGACCGAGCTGGTGGAGAACGTCCGCTCCGCGGCCAACGACGCGGTCGCGACGGCGGGGAAGGTCGCGGAGGCACTCGGCGGCGTCGCCACGACGCTGCGCACCGTGGTCCATCCCGCGCCGTCCGGGCCGCTGAACGTCCGCGTCTCCGGCGGACGGATGTTCGCGGTGGTCCGCACCCGGCTGGAGGATTTCCGCAAGATCCGCGCCGAGCACGGCGGCACCGTCAACGACGTGGTGCTCGCCGCCATCACCGGCGCGCTGCGGGAATGGCTGCTTTCCCGTGGCGAGACGCTGAACCCGACGGACACGGTGCGCGCGCTGGCGCCGATGGCGGTCCGCGACGCGGAGACCGCCGAGTACTCGACACCGGCGCTGGTCGGCAACCAGGTCGCGGCCTACCTGGTGGACCTGCCGGTCGGCGAGCCGAACCCGGTACTGCGGCTGCAGCACATCGGGCACGCCATGGCCGACCATCTCGACTCGGGCCGTTCGGTCGCCGCGCGGGGGCTGCTCAAGGTCGGCGGGTTCGCCCCGGCGACGCTGCATTCGCTCGGGGCGAGGGCGGCGGGGTCACTCTCCGGGCGCATTTTCAACCTCATGGTGACGAATTCGCCCGGCCCGCAGATGCCGATGTACGCGGGGGAGGCCAGGATGGTCGAGATGTTCCCGGTGATGCCGCTGATGCGCAACCAGGCGCTCGCGATCGGGGTCAGCTCGTATCACGGCGGCGTCTACTTCGGACTCAACGGCGACCGCAAGGCCGTCAGCGATGTGGAGCTGGTGGCCGGGATGATCGAGGAATCGTTGGAAGAGCTGAAGGGTGCGCACTGGTGAGGGTCTATCTGCCTGCCACGATCGCGATGTTGCGTGAGCTGAACACCACCGGTGAGTTCCGCGCGCGGAGCGGGACGGCGTTCGCGCTCACGCCCGCGCTGCGCGAGGCCTACGCGAGTGGTTCCGACGAGGAGCTGGAGTACGCGGCACTGCTCGACGCCGCGCGGGCGTCGCTGCGGCTGATCGCGGCCGAGGAGAAGGGCGAACCGCGGCGGGCCGTGGTGTCCGCCGACGTCGAGGGCGCGACCCATCGGCCCGATCTCGACGACGCCGTCGTGCGGCTCGCCGGTCCGGTGCTGCTGAAGGACATCGCGGCGATCCACGTCGACGCGGCCGAGGCCGAGGACGCCGTCACCGCGGCGGCCGCGGTGATCGACGCCGCCGACCTCGGTGACCCCGACGCGGAGTTCACCCTCGGCGACGCCGAAGACCACGAGCTCGCCTGGTACGCACCGCAGGAACTCCCGTTCCTGCTCGAACTCCTCTAACGGCGCTTCCGGCCCGTCGCCTTCCGGACCCCGGAGACCAGCTTCCGCCCGGTGAACAGCACGGGCCAGGCGGCGGCCACCCCGACCCCGAGCGGGAGGCCGCTCTGCCACGCGGGGGCGCCGAGCGCGACCGGTTGCGCGGCCGCCTGCGGGTCGTGGTCGGTGATGCCGCCCCACCGGCTCGGCGGCAGCACGATGATCCGCGCCTTGCCGATGATGTTGGACACCGGGACCGTCCCGTTGAGACCGCCGCCGCCCTGGCAGCGCGAGTCGCACGAGTCGTTGCGGTTGTCGCCCATCACCCAGACACTGCCCTGCGGCACGGTGACCGGAGCGAACTGCTGCCGCTTGGGATTGATCTCGCCTTCCCAATGGACATACGGCTCGTCGAGCGCTTTCCCGTTCACCATGACCCGGTTGCTCGTGTCGCAGCACTGCACGGTCTGGCCACCGGTGGCGATGACCCGCTTCACGAAGTCCTGTTCGTCCGGCGGCGCGAACCCGACCAGTGAGCCGAGCCCGCGCAGCGCCTTGACCACGATATTGCTCGACTCCTGCGAAGCGATTTCGTGCGTCGACCAGGTTTCCGGGCCCTTGAACACCACCACGTCGCCCGGCGACGGATCGGTGAAGTCGTAGGTGACCCGGTCGACGAGCACCCGGTCGTTGGTGCAGCCGGTGCAGCCGTGCAGCGTCGTCTCCATCGACCCCGACGGGATGAGGAAGACCTTCGCGAGGAACGTCTGGATCAGGATCGTGAGCACGAGCGCGATCACGAGCAGGATCGGCAGCTCCACCCAGAACGACCGTTTCTTCTTCGGCCTGCCACCTGCCTTGTCCCGGTCCTGGCCATCGGGGTCGTCTTCAGCCGCGTTCCGCGATACGGGTTCCACCACGGTGTCACGCTATCGGTGATCGAGTCGGCACGGCGTGAACCGGTGGCCAACTTCCCCCGTGCCGGGTGAACCGGAGCCCGCCGAACCGGACGTATCGCTCAGCTGGGCGTGGTCCCGACCTGTTCGGCGGGAGGTGCCTGCACGTCGACGGCGGTGCCCCAGTCCGTGTAGCGGGTGGTGATCCGCGCGCTCGCCCCGTCCGGCGCGCCGGCGGCGGTGAGGATCGGTGAGAGGTCGACGACGATCTGCCGGGGCCGGTTCGCGTCGTCGATCCAGAGTTCCATGCCGAACGAACCGGCCTTGCCCCGCAACTGCGACACGGCCTCCGCCGACAGCCCGGCGGGTAGCTGACCGCCGAGCTTTTCCAGGTCGAGCTTGAGCCAGTAGTGCTCGACGGACATCCCGTCGAGGTCGCCGCGTTCGGCCATCGTGATGGCGCCCGCGGAGCGGATCTGGCCGATCGTCCGAAGTGGATCGTTCTGCTCGGCCAGCTGGCCGAGGCTGCCGCCGAGCACTTGGGAGAACTGGTCGGTGCCGTCGGGGGAGACGGTGATCCACGGCTTGTCGTCCTCGTCGCCGCGTGACCCCTCGGGCACCTTCACGAAGAGCTTTTGTTGCACCAGGCGGAGTTCGAGCGGGTCACCGAGCACGTCGGTCGTCATCGACAACGTGGTGCCGCCTTCGGCGAACAGCGCCTGGCCCTGCCCCTTCGACTTGACGGTGCCCGCGTTGACGTCGGTGCCGAACTTCGCCGAGCGTCCCGCGATCGTGCCCGTTCGCGCCGCGTCGGCGAGCGCCTTCGCGTCGGTCATCGCGGGTGGCGTGTCGTCGCCGCCGCACGCGCCGAGCAGGAGCACGCACACGAGCGCGGCGGCCGGTTTCCACATGCGGTCCAGACAAGCATGGGTCCCCCGAACACGTTCGGGGGACCCATGCTACGGAAAGTCGATCTCAGCGGCCGCCGGTCTTCATCATCTCGCTGAGGTCCGCGACCTGGTCGGCGGGCGGGGCCGTGACGTCGACCGGCTTACCCCAGTCGGTGTACTTGACGGTGATCTTGCCCGCCTCGCTCGCGCCACCCGGCGCGCCGGCCGCCTTGGCCACCGCGGAGCTGTCCAGCACCATCTGCACCGGCAGCTGGTCCTTGTTCAGCCACAGCTCGACCGGCATCTTGACGCCCTTGAGCTTGTCGGCGAGCTGCGACTTCGCCTCCGCGGGCGCGCTCTCCAGCACCTTGTCGAGGTTCTTGGAGATGTCGATCTCGGCGACGTAGTGGTTGACCGGCTCGCCGTTCAGCTGCGTCTGGTCCGAGCTGATGATCTTGCCACCGTTCCCGATCTGCTCCAGGATCTTGGTCGGGTCGCTCTGCTCGGAGCTCTGCGCCAGGGAGCTGCCCATCGCCTTGGAGATCGGGTCGTCACCGTTCGGGGTGATCTTCACCCAGCTCTTGCCGGTGCCCATCTTCTGGAGCTGCTCGGGCGGCATCTTCATGTAGAGGACCTTGTCGACGAGGCGGACCTCCATCTGCTGGCCCGCCTGGTCCATGGTCATCGCCATGGCCGTGTTCTGGCCGTCGAACTTGACGGCGCCGTTCATGTTGATGGTCTTCGCGGGGTCCGACGACTCCATGGTCATCTTCGCCGACTTGGACTTCTGTGTGCCCTCCTTGGACGCGCTGGCCAGCTGGAGCGCGTCGCTGAACGGCGCGGCGAGGCCGAAGCCCTTGCCGTCGCCGGAAGCCTTGGTGTCGGTGCCGGTACCGCCGCTGTTCCCGCCGCACGCGGTGAGCGTGAGGACGAGCGCGGCTCCGGCCGCGACGAGAGTGGTCTTGCGCAAGGTCTGTGCCCCCTCAGTGGTGGATGTACTCCATCCGGGTTATCGCCCGAATGAGGAAAGAGTTACCACACGTCCGCTTTACGACTCGAGCCCGCCACGGGAAGCGAGGAGCCGCCGGAGGGAAAGCAGCCGGTCCGCCCTGGCCTCGCCTTCCGCGACGATGTCGTCGAGTGCGCAGTCCGGATCTTCGGGCGGCCCGAGGTGACCGCAGCCGGACGGGCATTCCTCGGCCGCCTCGGCGAATTCCTCGAAGGCTTGCACGATGTCGTCGGCGGTGACGTGCGCGAGACCGAACGACCGCACGCCCGGCGTGTCGACCACCCAGCCGCCGTCGGGCAGCGGCAGCGCCACTGCGGCGACGGAGGTGTGACGTCCCTTGCCGACCGCGCTCACCACCCCGGTGGCCAGCCCGGCGTCGGGCACCAGCCGATTGACCAAAGTGGACTTGCCCACGCCGGAATGCCCGACCAGCGCGGTCACCCGGCCCTTGAGGCGTTCGGCGAGCCCGGCGGGCTCCTCGTCGTAGCGGGTCACCAGCGCCGGGATGTCGAGGCCCGCGTAACCGGCGAGCAGTTCTTCGGGGCCGGCGAGGTCCGCCTTGGTCAGGCACAGGATCGGCTCGACGCCGCCGGAGTAACAGGCCACGAGGCAGCGGTCGATGAACCCCGCGCGCGGCGGCGGATCGGCCAGCGCGGTCACGATGAGCAGCTGTTCGGCGTTGGCCACCACGACACGCTCGTACGGGTCGGTGTCGTCGGCCGTGCGGCGCAGCACGCTGGCCCGCTCCTCGACCCGCACGATCCTGGCCAGTGTGTCCGGCCGGCCGCTGACGTCGCCGACGACCGCGACCCGGTCGCCGACCACGACCGACACCCGCCCCAGCTCGCGGGCCCGCATCGCGGTGATCACCCGGCCGGGATCGGCGTCGATAGCGCAGGTCCAGCGGCCGCGGTCCTTGCCGATGACCATCGCGGTGACGGCGTCGGCGTGTTCGGGACGGCGTTTGCTGCGTGGCCTGGTGCCCTTGCCGGGACGCACCCGCACATCGGATTCGTCCAGCCTGCGCCAGTCGCTCCGCGCCAATCCGCCCACGTCCTCCCGGTCGCCGTCCCTGCCGGAATGATCCCACGCGGCTCGCCACGGCCCTGGCCTGCGTGTAACGATGGCTACCCCGACACGAGGAGGTTGGCGATGTGCGGCCGCTATGCCGCCACGAAGGATCCGGCGGCGCTGATCGAGGAGTTCGCGGCGGTCGACCTGACCGAGGGCCGGGCCAGGACCGACCACAACGTGGCGCCGACCAAGAACGTGGTGACCGTCGTCCAGCGGCATCCGCGGGACGCCGAGGGGCAGGTGCTCGAGGACGAGCCCGCCGAGCGCTCGCTGCGGCTCATGCGCTGGGGCCTCGTGCCGTTCTGGGCCAAGGATCCTTCGGTGGGCTCGCGCATGATCAACACCAGGGCCGAGACGGCGAAGGAGAAGCCCGCCTTCCGCCGCGCGCTGTCCTCGCGCCGGTGCCTCGTCCCGGCCGACGGCTGGTTCGAATGGCGCCGCACCGGCAAGGAGAAGGAGCCGTTCTACATGACCGGCCCCGATGCCGCGTCGCTCGCCTTCGCCGGGATCTGGGAGAGCTGGCGCCCGAAGGACGACGACGCCGCCGAGCCGTTGATCACCTTCTCGATCATCACGACAGACGCGACCGGGCAGCTCACCGACGTCCACCACCGGATGCCGCTGATCGTGCCGAAGACGCACTGGGATCCGTGGCTCGACCCGGACCGGTCCGACGTCACCGACCTGCTGGTGCCCACCGCGCCGGAGATCGTCGAATCGCTGGAGCTGCGCCCGGTTTCCTCGAAGGTCAACAACGTCCGCAACAACGGCCCCGAACTGCTGGACCGCGTCGACCCCGGTCCACGTCTCGACGACGACGCGCTCTTCGAGACGCCCCGGTCATGACGACCCTGGAGATCGGCACCGGCTACGGCCCGGCGAGGGCCGAGCTGCACTGTGCCGAGGAGGGCACCGCGGTGCTGATGCTCGGGCACGGCGCGGGCGGCGGGATCGGCGCGAAGGACCTCGTCGCGGTGACCCGCGCCGCGCAGGCGATCGGCGTGCACGTGGCGCTGGTCGAGCAGCCCTACCGGGTGGCAGGACGGCGTGCCCCCGCGCCCGCGAATCAGCTGGACAGCGCCTGGCTGACCGTCGCGGACGAACTCGCCGAGCGCTTCGACGGCCTGCCGGTGGTGTTCGGCGGCCGCTCCTCCGGCGCGCGGGTCGCCTGCCGGACGGCGTCGGCGGGGCAGGCGGTGGCGGTGCTGTGCCTGGCGTTCCCCGAACATCCGCCGGGCAGGCCGGAGAAGAGCCGCCAGGCCGAACTCGACGCCGTCGAGGTGCCGACGCTGGTGGTGCAGGGCGAACGTGACCCGTTCGGGCGACCGAAGGCGGGCCCGCACCACGAACTCGTCCTCCTCGACGGCGACCACAACCTGACCGCCGACCTGGACGGCGTCTCTCGCGCCGCCTCGGAGTGGCTGACCCGCGTCCTGCGCCTGTTCTCGTAACCCTCGCGGGGGGTGGCGCCCGAGCGTGCCGTTAAGGCCACCTTACGGGCGTCAGACGCCCGTGAGG
>NZ_JBHYIK010000087.1:0-26056 GCF_042739735.1 Amycolatopsis sp. NPDC059027
GTCGGGTCCGTCCGTCCCCGCGAACGGTGCGAGTGCCGCCCAGTGCCCCCCCGACACTGCGAGCGCGGCGGCCAGCACCCGCGGCCGGGCCCCGGCGGCGCCCGCGGGGCTCTGGTTAGCCCCCCCCCGCCCCGCCCGCCCCCGCCCCCGGCCCCCCGGGCCCCCCACAGTCCGGCGATCCGCCGTCAGAGGTACTGACCCGTGTTCGTCGCGGTGTCTATCGCCCGGCCGGAATCCTGGTTCTTGCCGGTGACGAGCGTGCGGATGTAGACGATCCGCTCGCCCTTCTTGCCGGAGATCCGGGCCCAGTCGTCCGGGTTGGTGGTGTTGGGCAGGTCCTCGTTCTCCGCGAACTCGTCGACTATCGCGTCCAGCAGGTGCTGCACGCGCAGGCCGGGCTGTTTGGTCTCCAGCACCGACTTGATCGCCGACTTCTTCGCCCTGTCCACGATGTTCTGGATCATCGCGCCCGAGTTGAAGTCCCGGAAGTACAGGACTTCCTTGTCCCCGTTGGCGTAGGTGACCTCCAGGAACCGGTTGTCGTCGCTCTCCTCGTACATCCGCTCGACGGTGTGCTGGATCATCGCGTCGAACGTCGCCTTGTGGTCCCCGCCGAACTCGGCGAGGTCGTCGGCGTGGATCGGCAGGCCCTCGGCCAGGTACTTGGAGAAGATGTCCTTCGCGCCCTCGGCGTCCGGCCGCTCGATCTTGATCTTCACGTCGAGCCTGCCGGGCCGCAGGATCGCCGGGTCGATCATGTCCTCGCGGTTGGAGGCGCCGATCACGATGACGTTCTCCAGCCCTTCCACACCGTCGATCTCCGACAGCAGCTGGGGAACGATCGTGGTCTCGACGTCCGACGACACACCGCTGCCGCGGGTGCGGAAGATCGAGTCCATCTCGTCGAAGAACACGATCACCGGGGTGCCCTCGGAGGCCTTTTCCCTGGCCCGCTGGAAGATCAGCCGGATGTGCCGCTCGGTCTCGCCCACGAACTTGTTGAGCAGCTCGGGACCCTTGATGTTCAGGAAGTACGACTTCCCGTCCGCGGAGTCGCCCCGCGCCTCGGCCACCTTCTTGGCCAGCGAGTTCGCCACCGCCTTGGCGATGAGCGTCTTACCGCAGCCGGGCGGACCGTAGAGCAGGACGCCCTTCGGCGGCCGCAACTGGTACTCCTGGTACAGATCCGCGTGCAGGAACGGCAGTTCGACCGCGTCCCTGATCTGCTCGATCTGCCGGGTGAGACCACCGATGTCCTCGTAGCGAACGTCCGGCACCTCCTCCAGCACGAGATCCTCGACCTCGGCCTTCGGCACCCGTTCGTAGGCGTACCCGGCCTTGGAGTCGACCAGCAGCGAGTCACCCGGCTTGAGCGTCTGCTCGGCCAGCAGATCCGACAGCAGGACGACCCGCTCCTCGTCCGCGTGCCCGACGACGAGAGCGCGCGCGCTTCCGCCTTCCTCCTCCGCCGCCAGCACCTCGCGCAGTGCGCACACTTCGCCGGTGCGTTCGTAACCGCCGCCTTCGACGACGGTCAGTGCCTCGTTGAGCCGCAACGCCTGACCACGGCGCAGCGAGGCGATCTCGACCGCGGGCGACACCGAGACCCGCATCTTGCGGCCCGCGGTGTAGACGTCCACCGTGTTGTCCTCGTAGGCGGTCACGAACACGCCGTATCCACTCGGCGGCTGTGCCAGTCTGTCGACCTCTTCCCGCAGTGCCAGCAGCTGGCCACGGGCCTCGCGGAGGGTTTCGACCAGTTTCGTATTGCGCTCGGTGAGCTGGCTCACCCGTTCCGACGCCTCGGCGAGACGTTGCTCGAGTACGCGATTCTGCCGCGGCGAATCGGTCAGCTTGCGACGCAGCAGCGCCACTTCCTCTTCGAGAAAACGGATCTGTCGTGCCTGCTCACTCGCCGTCGCCGGGGCTCCGGTCGCTTCTGAAGGGTCGGCCTCCTCGCGCCGACCTCCGGGAAGGTCATGATGCATCGGGCACCTCCTCGGAGTGCTTTTCATTCCACGGTACCGGCGATCACCGACAATAAAAGGCCTTTCCGCATCACAAGATCGGCGCGTCGCGGTTTCTTCACTCACTCAGCACGGACATTCCCCCAGCGCAAGCGGCCATTTCGGTGTCCGGTGGCCGCGCTGCGCCACGGCCTGGCGTGTCGCGCGAAGCGAGCAACGGCGAAGTACCCGCCCTCGGTCGCGTCAAACCGGTCCCTCCCGGCCGGTTCCGCCCTAACAGCGCGAGGACGGGGCAGGGTGGCTAGCATCGGGCGGACGCACACCGGACCGGTGGCCTGGCCTTTCGCGACAGCACTAGGGGGACGAGTCATGACCTACCCGCCGCAGCAGCCCGGCGGCTACGGCCAGCAGCCCGGTCACTACGGGCAGCAGCAGCCCGACCCGTACGGGCAGCAGCAGTACGGCGGGTACCCGCAGTCCGGTCCGCACCAGCAACCCGGCGCGTATCCCGGTGAGACACAGCAGTTCGGCCAGCCTGCACCCTACGGGCAGCCGCCGCAGGGCGGGTACCCGCAGTCCGGTCCGCAGCCGCAGCCCGGCTATCCCGGTGGGACGCAGCAGTTCGGCCAGCCGGATCCGTACGGTCAGCAACCCGGCCACGGCGATCCCTACGGTGGATTCGACGCGTACCCGCAGGGCGGCTACGGCGAAACACCGCCGCCCAAGAAGAAGACCGGGCTCATCGTCGGTATCGCGATCGGCGCCGTGGTCCTCGTCGGTGGTGGGGTGACCGCCCTCGTCCTCGCGCTGAACAGCGGCGACGACAAGAACACCACCGCGGCGCCGCCCTCGAGCAGCCAGGCCGCGCCCCCACCGCAGACCTCCGCGCCGAAGTCCTCTTTCCCCAGCGCGAGCAGGTCGAGTTCGCCGAGCGCGTCCAGCTCGAAGCCCGCCACCGGTCCCGCTCCCGGCGGCAAGGGCAACCCGCAGGAGCTGTTCGACGCGGTCGTTTCCGACTACCTCGCCGGCGACGGGAAGTCGCTGGAGACCCGGGTCTGCCGGGCCAACACCAACGGCAAGCCGATCGACCTCGACAAGGTCCAGGTCGAGCTGACCTCCCCCGCCGTCATCAGCCAGGACGGCCAGAAAGCGACCGCACGGTACCGGGCCACACCGAACGGCAAGACCGCGGAAGGCACGTTCACCGCGAACAAGGAGTCCGAGGTCTGGTGCCTGTCGGAAGTCAAGGCGGACAAGAAGTGACGAGGCCGCCGCCGCGGTGAAACGCCAGCTGGTCGCCGGATCGGTGCTGCTCGGCGCGGTGGTCGCCGGGGCGGTGCTCGGGCTGCTGCTCATCGCGCCGTCCGGCTCCGACCCCGCGCCCGCGCCGACACCGGCCGCGCCGCTGGCGCCGACGTCCCGCACTCCGCCCGAGGCGGACGTCGCCGCGGTGAACGTCGCGGCCAGGGCCATCGCGGACGCCATCACCCGGCACGACTCGGCCGCCTACGGCAAACTCACCTGCCGCACGCAGACCGCCGAAGCGCTGGCCAACCTCCAGCGCACCTGGGACACCGCGGGCGAGGTCACCGCGACACTGCCGAAGGCACCGGACATCCGCGGCGAGTCGGCGACGGTCGTCGTGCACGTCGAGGGCTCGGCCGGGATCAAGGACACGCCGTTCCCGCTGCACAAACTGGACGGCCGCTGGTGTGTCCCCGGCTGAACCGCCGGGTCAGCCCTTGCTCGGCCTGCGGTGGACGCGCGGCGACAGCGTCCCGTCGGCGAGCCTGCGCGCGGTGAGCAGGAACGCGGTGTGCGCGACCATCCGGTGGTCGGGGCGGACGGCGAGGCCGACGACGTGCCACGGCCGGATCAGCGACTCCCACGACTGCGGCTCGGTCCAGCACTGCTGTTCCCGCAAGGCTTCCGTCACCCGCGACAGCTGGGTCACGGTGGCGACGTAGACGGTCAGCACCCCGCCGGGAACCAGATGCGCGGCGACGTTGGGCAACTGCTCCCACGGGGCCAGCATGTCCAGTACGACGCGGTCCACCTCGCCGGTGTGCGTGGCGAGGTCGGCAACCGTGAGCGACCAGTTGTCCGGTTTCTCCCCGAAGAACTTGACGACGTTGCGCTCGGCGTGTTCGGCGTGGTCGTCCCGGATCTCGTAGGACGACACCTGGCCTTCGGGGCCGACCGCGCGCAGCAGCGAGCAGGTCAGCGCGCCGGAACCCGCGCCTGCTTCCAGCACCCGCGCGCCGGGGAAGATGTCGCCCCACATGACGATCTGCGCGGCGTCCTTCGGGTAGATGACCTGCGCGCCGCGCGGCATCGACAGCACGTAGTCCGGCAGCAGCGGGCGCAGCGCCAGGTATCCGCTGCCGCCCGTCGACGTCACGACCGAACCCTCGGGCTTGCCGATCAGCTCGTCGTGCGCCAGCGCGCCCCGGTGCGTGTGGTACTCCCCGCCGTCGGCGAGCGTGATCGTGTAGTGCCGCCCCTTCGAATCGGTCAGCTGAACCCGGTCACCTGCACGAAACGGTCCGCTGACCGACAACTGATCCTCCACGCTCACACCGCATTACCGAGGAGAGATCTTCGCAGGTGGTCTCGCCGGGCATCACGCTGGGTGCCTGCCACGGCTCAGTGCCGCGCGCAGGTCTTCGCGCCGGAGCACACCCGCCGGACGGCCTTCGTCGTCGACCACGAGGAACTGCCAGGCCGGGGTTTCCCTGACCCGCTCGGCGATCTCCTCCCCCGGTTCGGAGGCGAGCAGCACGGTCTCGGCGCGGATCGGCTCGGCGGCGAGTTCGGCGGGCGCGTGCGGAGACGTCCCCGCGAGCTGTTCGGCCGCGGACTCGTCGAGCAGTCCGGCCGCGACGCCGTCCGCCCGGACCAGCACCACCCCGCGACCCGCCGAAGCCGCCAGCGCGTCCGACACCGGGCTCTCCGCGGGCAGCTGGAGCACCGGGCGGACCAGCTCGCTCAGCACGAGCCCGTCCGGCCAGCTGCGCCGGGTCTCCGCCGCGAGTTCGGCGCGGGCGCCGAGGATCACGAACCACGCGGTGATCACGCAGACGCCGAGCCGCAGCCAGCGGTCCTCGCTGCCGGTCGCCAGGCCCCACATCGCCCAGACCAGCAACGCCGTGGCCACCACGGCTCCACCGGCGACGGCGGCGCGGGTGCCCTTGGCCCTGGCGCCGGTCACGGCCCACACCCCCGCACGCACCAGCCGCCCGCCGTCGAGCGGCAGGCCCGGCAGGAGGTTGAACACCCCGACCGCGAAGTTCGCCACCGAGCACTCCGCGACGAGCAGCCACACCGGACCGTCCGGGACCGCGAACAGCAGCAGCGCGCAGAACCCGCCGAGCAGCAAGGACACGATCGGCCCCGCGGCCGCGACGAGCCCCTCCTGGCCGGGCCGCCGGGGCGTCCGCGCCACCTCCGCGAGCCCACCCAGCAGGAACAACCGGACCCGGCGGACCGGGATCCCCAGGCGGAGGGCGACGACGGTGTGGCCGAGTTCGTGTGCCAGCACCGACAGGCCCAGCAGGACCGCGAACGCCGCGGCCAGCAGCCACGAGGTCAGTGTCGACGCCTCCGGCAGCAGCCGCCCGACCAGCGGCGCGTACAGCACGACCACGATCAGCGAGCCGATCCACCACGACGGGGCGAGCAGCACGGGAACGCCGGCCACCCGGAACAGCAGCAACCCGCCCTCCGGGGTCGAGACGGTGCGAGAGGGCCCTGCGCCGTGCTGGCTGGTCGCCGACATACCTCGCAGCGTAAGGCCCGTGGTGTGGGGACGCGGTGATCCGGGTGCCCCCGGGACGGGTGGTGTCGCTCATTCGCGCCCGAGCCCCGCCGACGCGTTTCGCACGCCGGGACTGTCGGTGCCCGGCGCTACGCTCTGCCCATGCCCGACACCGAGACGGTCACAACTGACGTGCTCCCCACCGCGGCGGCGGCATCCGGGGCGGCTGCCGGCACCCCGCCGCGCAGACGGCCCGCGCTGTCCCCGTCCCGGGCGAGTGACTTCAAACAGTGCCCGCTACTCTACCGGTTCCGCGCGGTCGACCGGCTGCCGGAGGTGCCCAGCAAGGCCCAGCTGCGGGGCACGCTCGTGCATTCGGTGCTGGAGCGGCTCTTCGCGTTGCCCGCCGCGGACCGGGTGGCCCCCCGTGCGAAGGAACTGCTCGAACCGGCGTGGACGGAGCTGTCCGCCGACCGTCCGGAGTGGACGGAGCTGTTCGAAGGCGAGAACGCCGAGGAGACGTCGGACTGGCTCGCCTCGGCCGAGAAGCTCATCGACGCCTACTTCGGCCTCGAAGACCCGCGACGGCTGGAGCCCGAGGCGTGCGAGCTGCACGTCGAGATCGAGCTGGGGTCCGGCGTGCTGCTGCGGGGCTACATCGACCGGGTCGACGTCGCCCCCACCGGCGAGATCCGGGTTGTCGACTACAAGACCGGGGCGGCGCCGCGCGAGATCGGCGAAGCCAAGGCCATGTTCCAGATGAAGTTCTACGCGGTCGTGCTGTGGCGGCTGCGCGGCGTCGTGCCACGCCAGCTCAAGCTGATGTACCTCACCGACGGCCAGTCGCTGGCCTACACGCCGGACGAGGCCGAGCTGGTGCGGTTCGAACGGACGCTGGAAGCCATCTGGCAGGCCATTCTCAAGGCGGGCAAGACCGGGGACTTCCGGCCGAACCCGAGCAAGCTGTGCGGCTGGTGCGATCACCAGGCGCACTGCCCGGAGTACGGCGGGACACCGCCGCCCTACCCTGGCTGGCCGGAGCCGGACGCCGGCGAAGAGACCGCGCTGGACAGGGCGGACTGACAGCGATGGCGGACGCGTTCTACCTCCCGCTGCCCGACGGCCGGCTGCTGGCGACCCCGCACACCGCGGGACCGTGGTCACCGGATTCGCAGCACTTCGGCCCGCCTTCGGCGTTGCTCGTGCGTGCGCTCGAAGCGGCCGAAACGGGCTCGCATCCCGGGCTGCTCGCCAGGGTCACCGTCGAGATCCTCGGCCCGGCACCGGTGGCGGCGGAGCTGTCCGTGCGCTCGTGGCTCGACCGGCCCGGCCGGTCCGTCGAACTGCTGGGCGCGGAACTCGCCGCCAGGGACAAGGTGATCGCGCGGGCCTCGGCGTGGCGGATCGCGACGTCGGACACCGCCGCGGTCGCCACCGGCGACGTCGCCCCGCTCCCGCCGCCGGAGGACTGCGAGGAGGCGCCGTGGCCGCCGGGCTGGCAGGGCGGCTATCTCGAGGCGATGGAATGGCGCACGATCCGGGGCGGGGCGACCGAGCCCGGCCCCGCCGCGGTGTGGGTGCGGCAACGGCTCCCGCTCGTCGACGGCGAGGAGCCGAGCGCGCTGCAGCGTCTGTTCACCGTGGCCGACTCCGGCAACGGCGTGTCGAACTTCCTGCCGCTGGACCGCTGGTGGTTCATCAACTCCGAACTCACGGTGCACGTACGCCGCCCACCGGCGGGCGAATGGATCGGGCTCGACGCGGCCACCGTCGTCGGTCCCCACGGGGTCGGCACCGCCACGAGTACGCTGCACGACGGCGCCGGTCCGGTCGCCACCGGCGCGCAGGCCCTGCTGGTCCGGCCGCGACAGGCCGGAGGCGGATAGCTGGGCGCGAAGGCACGGGATCCAATAACCTTCGCGGAACGACGGGACAAGGGAGCGCTCCGGCATGCAGATCACCTCGGTGGTCAACCAGAAGGGCGGGGTCGGCAAGACCTCGCTGAGCGTCGGCGCCGCGGCCGCGCTGGCGGAGCGGGGCCGCCGGGTGCTGCTCATCGACCTGGACCCGCAGGGGCATGCCACCACCGAGATGCTCGGCCTGTCCGAGGTACCGGTGGACGCGCCGAGCCTGGCCAAGGCGCTCACCAAGCTGTGGAAGGGCCCGCTGGAGGAACTCGTCGTCGCGCACCCGCGCAGCAACCTCGGCCGCGGCGGCGCGTTCGACGTCATCCCGACGTCGCCGGGGATGTTCGACCTGATCCGGCGACTCGACCAGTTCCGGGTGCCCGGCTGGCAGCTGGCCAGGGTCATCCAGTTCGCGAACTACGACCACGTCATCATCGACTGCCCGCCCGCGCTCGACGTGCTGACCAACAACGCGCTCGCCGCGTCGCACGGGATCCTGGTGCCGGTGCAGCCGGACAAGACCAGTATCCGCGCGCTGCGGTTGCTCGGTGACCAGGTGCGCTACGTCGAACAGACCGTCGGGCGGCAGCCGATCGCCTGGTACGGCCTGGTTCCCGGGCTCTACCGGCGGCCGATCTCGCACTACGCCGCGGCGGCGCTGCAGGAGATGTACAACTTCGGCATCCCGATGCTCTCGCACATCCCGCTCGGCGTGGTGATGAACGAGGCCGCCGCGAACGGCGTCCCGGTGACCACATACGCGCCGGAAACCCTGCAGGCGGTGTCGTTCCGGGAAATCGCCGAGACGCTGGACGGCTATCTCGCGCAGAACCCCGGCCCGATCGAGCCCGCGGAGGAGGAGTTCGTCTTCGAGGACTTCATCTCCGAGGTCGCCGTTGCCCGCAACCACAACGACAACGGCGCGAGGAAGAAGCTCTACGACCTCATGCCGAAGAAGCCCCCGCGCCCCCGCTAAGGCAGGTCGGAGTCACCGCCGAGATTCTCGATCATCCGGCGCAGCACGTTCAGTGCCGCGACGTACTCGTCGGTCGTGATGCCGAGATGCGTCTGAACGTGGGCCCTGGCGGTGTGCTCCCGGGCCCGTGCGAGCCCGGCACGCCCCGCCTCGGTGAGCGTCAGTGTTCCGGCTTCCTCGGCGAGCCAGCCCCGATCGGCAAGATCGTCGAACACCGCCGCGAAGTCGGTGTCCTGGTCGTCGAACGGCGAAAGCCGCGCGGTCAGCCGCTCCCGGTTCCAGCCGCCGGGGTCACCCGCGACGTGGTTGAGTGTCCACCAGTGCGGCTGGGTCAGGTTCTCTGTCGCCAGTTCGGCGCGAATCCGGCCGACCACGGCCCGGTACGCGGCACCGCTCCAGTACCCGATCGGCTGCGCGGCCAGCTGTTCCCGCGTGTAGTTCTTCATGTCCACCATCCTGGAAGCTCCAGATTGGTGGAGGTCAAGCACATGGACGAAGCTCCGGCGCCCCGCCGAGGGGCACGCGCGGAGCTCCGTCCAGCGGTTCCGGAGCTGTCTCCGAAGCCGCACACTGGCGACATGAATCCACCAAACAGAACAAAGTGGACAGTCAGCGCCGTCGCTGCCCTGTCCTGCCTCACGATCGTCGTCCCGGACACGGCCGCGGCCGGCCCCGCTACGGACTGCGAGGCCGCTTTGACCGCGCGGCCGCACTGGACCGTGCGCTGCACGTCGCCCCACACCGTCACGATCCACCTGCAGCACTGGTGGCACTGGCTCGACTCCACCGAGAGCCACTACGACGTGTGGGACATCGACCATGCGGTCCAGCCGGGGGTGCCGTGGACCGACGGGCTGCAGTTCCTGCCCGAGGTGCTCACCGAGCGGCTCTGCGTCGCCGCCTTCCAGGACAAGACGGTGCCGATCTCGCCCCAGCTCTGCCGCTGAGGCGCCGGGCTCACAACCGGCAGGAGCGGATGTCCGAGGCCAGCACTGCCTTCGCGCCGGCCTCGGCCAGCTCGTCCATGATCCGGTTGACCTCCTTGCGCGGCACCATCGCGCGCACCGCGACCCAGTCCGCGTCGGCGAGCGGAGCGACGGTCGGCGACTCCAGGCCCGGGGTGATCGCGATGGCGCGGTCCAGCAGCGACCGCGGGCAGTCGTAGTCCAGCATCATGTAGTGCTGGGCGAACACCACGCCCTGCAGCCGCGCGGCCAGCTGCGACTTCGCTTTCGCTTCGGCGGCACCCCTGCGCTGCAACAGCACCGCCTCGGACACACAGATCGGGTCGCCGAACGCGACGAGGTTGTGCTGGCGCAGCGAACGTCCCGATTCGACGACGTCGGCGATCGCGTCGGCGACCCCGAGCTGGATCGAGATCTCGACCGCGCCGTCGAGCCGGATGACCTCCGCCTCCACACCGTGGCGCTTGAGATCGTCGCGAACCAGGCGCGGGTACGATGTCGCGAGCCGCTTCCCTTGCAGGTCCTCGGGTTTCCAGTCGCGTCCGGCCGGGGCGGCGTAGCGGAAGGTCGACCCGCCGAAGCCCAGCCCGAGGATCTCCTCGACCGGAGCGCCGGAATCCAGGGCGAGGTCCCGGCCGGTGATGCCGAGGTCGAGTTCGCCGGAACCGACGTAGATCGCGATGTCCTTGGGGCGCAGGAAGAAGAACTCGACGTCGTTGACCGTGTCGAGCACTGTCAGGTCACGCGCCTCATGCCGCTTGCGGTACCCCGCCTCGCTGAGCATCTCGGCCGCGGCGGCGGCGAGGGCTCCCTTGTTCGGCACGGCGACACGCAGCATTTCGGTTCTCCTCGGATTCGGCGCGCGAAGGCGTCACAGGTAGCGGTACACGTCCTCGGTCGAGAGGCCCCTGCCGAGCATGAGCACCTGCACCCGGTACAGCAGCTGGGAGATCTCCTCGGCGAGGCGCTCGTCGGACTCGTGCTCGGCGGCGATCCACACCTCGCCCGCCTCCTCGAGAACCTTCTTGCCCTGCGCGTGGACACCCGCGTCGAGTGCGACGACGGTGCCGGAACCGTCGGGACGGGTACGCGCGCGCTCGGCAAGCTCGGCGAACAGCTCATCGAAGGTCTTCACGATCTGCAGATCCTTCCATCCCCGCCCCGGGCCCGCCGCTCCGGGCCGTCCGCGTGCCGCCGATGTCACACCACCGGGGCCGGACCCGCGGCGGCTAATTCGGTTTGCCGGAGCCGCCGGGTGCTGGACCATGCGGACATGCGCTTCTCGATCAACATCCCGAACTTCGGGGACTTCGCCGATCCGAGGGCCGTCGTGACCGTGGCCGAGGCCGCCGAGCAAGCGGGCTGGGACGGGCTGTTCCTGTGGGATCACGTGGTGCACGACAAGGACAAGCGTCAAGGGCAGCCCTTCGGGGAGCCGTGGATGCTGCTGACCGCGGCGGCACTCGCGACCTCGCGTATCCGGCTCGGCACGCTGGTCACCCCGGTCCCCGGGCGGCGCCCGGAGCAGCTCGCCCGGCAGGTCGCCACGCTCGACCATCTCAGTGGTGGGCGGGTGGTGTTCGGCGCCGGTCTCGGCGGGCCGATCAAGGACGAGTTCGGCAGCTTCGGCGACGAGACCGACCCGGTCCTGCTGGCGGAGCGTCTCGACGAGAGCCTGGGGCTGCTGGACCGTTACTGGTCGGGTGAGCCGGTGAACCATCGCGGACGGCACTACACCGTCGAGGACGTGACCCTGCTGCCCGCGTCGGTGCAGCGCCCTCGTCCGCCGGTCTGGGTCGCCGGGATCTGGCCGAACCGCAGGCCGTTCCGCCGGGCCGCGCGCTGGGACGGCGTGGCTCCCCTGTTCACCGCCGCGGGGCACGGCGTGATCCCACCACTCGATCAGGTCCAGGATCTGGTCGGCTACGTCCGGCAGCATCGCGAGGACCGAGTCGCCGATCCCTTCGAGATCGTCCTCGGCGGCGCCACCCCGGGCGACCCGGCCGAGGCACGCGACCGGATCGCGCCGCTGGCCGAGGCCGGTGCCACCTGGTGGGACGAACGGCATCTCCAGACCGGCGACGAGTTCGACCGCCTCACGCCCGTGCTGCGCCGCATCGACCAGGGCCCGCCCGCCTGGTGACCGATCCTCCGCCCTCCCCCGGCTCGCGTGCAAGCGTGGCAAGAACGGAACGACCTCTCGGCGAGCATCGAGCAGAAAACCGGGACTCGGCTCCACCCCGCTCAGCCGATGTAGATACGCCTCCGTACCGCACGTTTGCCGAATACGATCCCGGCGTGCTCACCACGCGTCTTGATCTCGATCGCATCCACGCGGCCCGCCGCGTGATCGACCCCATGTACCTGAACACCCCGATGTACCGGTGTGATGCGCTGGGACGCCGCCTCGGCTGCACTGTGAGCATCAAACTGGAAACGGCGAACCCGGTGCGCAGCTTCAAGGCCCGGGGTACCGAGCTCGTTGCCAGCCTGCTCACCGAACAGGGCCGGACCGCCGTGGTGTGCGCCAGCGCCGGCAATCTCGGCCAGGCGCTTGCCTGGTCGGGTCGCCGCCGCGGCCTCGACGTGACGGTGGTGGCATCCGTGCGGGCACCCGTTGCCAAGCTTGATCGGATCCGCGCGCTGGGCGCGGAACTGGAACTGGTGGACGGCGACTTCGAAATGGCCCGGGAGCGAGCTGCGCGTATCGCGCACGAGCGCGGCATCCGGTTGCTGGAAGACAGTCTGGACATCGAGACATGTGAGGGCGCCGCGACGATCGGCCTCGAGCTGGCGGGCGGGGAATCCACGTTCGACGCTGTTCTGATCGCCCTCGGTGGCGGGGCGATGGCCACCGGCGTGGGCTACGTCCTGAAGACCTTCGTACCGGGAGCCGAGGTGATCTGCGTGCAGCCCATCGGAGCGCCGGCGTTGACCCGCTCGTGGCACGAGCGCCGCGTCGTCACCACCGAGTCGGCCGACACCATCGCCGACGGCGTCGCCGGGCGGTTCCCCATTCCAGACGTCCTGGACGACCTCCTCGTGGTGGCCGACGACGCCGTCCTTGTCCGCGAGTCGTCGATCATCACGGGCATGCGGCTGCTCCTGGAACACACGGGCCTGGTCGTCGAACCCTCAGCAGCTCTCGGCGTCGCCGCCATCCTGGAAGACCGCGACCGTTTCGAAGGCCGTCACGTCGTCACCGTGATCTGCGGCAGCAACGTCGACCTGGCTGCCTATCACCGCTGGGTTCATCGGTAACCGGACGACGCCGAACTCACCGACCACCCGCACGGGGTGCAGGCCGTGCCCCAGCTGCGTCGTCCGGGCCGCGTGAGCCCGTCCGGCTCAGAACAGTGTGCCGTGTTCCTGCTCGAAGTCGAGCAGGTAGCGCTTGCGGTCCAGGCCGCCGCCGTACCCGGTGAGCGAGCCGTTGGCACCGACCACGCGATGGCACGGCACGATGATGCCGATCGGGTTCTTCCCGTTCGCCAGGCCGACCGCACGGGACGCCGACGGCTTGCCGAGGAGGTCGGCGAGCCGGCCGTAGGACCGGGTCTCGCCGTACGGGATGTCGCACAGCGCGGTCCAGACCAGCCGCTGGAACGGGGTCCCGCCGAAGCTGAGCGGGATGGTGAATTCGTGGCGCTGTCCCGCGAAATACTCCTTCAGCTCGGCCTCGGTGCGAGCGAAGATCTCGGCGCCGGGGTCGCTCCGGCCGAAGGTGGTCTCGTCGGGGCGATGCCGTTGCCGCTCCATGTAGAGCCCGCAGAGCGCGTCGTCCTCGGCGACGAGGGTCAGCGGGCCGCAGGGGCTGTCGACCACGGTATGGGAACGCATGGATTCTCCTTGCCGGGTAAGCGAAGTCAGGCGGCGGGCAGGTGGTTGATCGGGTGATCGCCGGTCGCCCACAGGTGCTGGGTGGCGTAGGCCCGCCAGGGACGCCACGATTCGGCGTGCGCGGTCATCGCCGCCGGGCTGCCGAGCCCGAGCGCGGCGCCCGCGTTCTTCACGCCGAGGTCGGTCGGGAGGAAGGCGTCGGGGTCGCCCAGCGACCGCATCGCGATGCTTTCGACCGTCCACGGGCCGAACCCGGGCAGGGCGGACAGCACCGCCCTCGCCTTGCCCCAGTCGCTTCCGGCACCGAGGTCGAGTTCGCCGAAGGCCAGTGCGTCGATGAGTGCGAGCAGGGTGCGGCGACGGCTCTTCGGCATCGCGAGCGTCTCCGGGTCGAGGTCCGCGAACGCTTCGGCGTTGGGGAACAGGTGCGTGAGCCCGCCCTCGGAGTCCTCAATGGACAGACCGTGCGCGACGACGAGCCTTGCCGCGTGCGTGCGGGCCGCCGCCGTCGAAACCTGCTGGCCCAGTACGGCCCGGACGGCGAACTCGTCGCCGTCGGTGGTCCGCGGGACGCGACGGCCGGGCGCGGCCGCCACGAGCGGGGCGAGCACCGGGTCCTTCGCGAGCTGGTCGTCGACGGCGATCGGGTCCGCGTCGAGGTCGAGCAGGCGGCGGCAGCGGCTGATCGCGGTCGCGAGGTCCCGCAGATCGGTCAGGGTGAGGCGGCAGCCGATGAAGCCGTCGTCGGGGCGGAGGGCGACGACACCGTGCCCGTGCGGTAGCCGAAGCGTGCGCCGATAGGCGCCGTCACGCCACTCCTCGACGCCGGGGACCGCGGTCGCGACCAGGTGGCCGAACAGGTTGTCCGGGAACAGCGGGGCGCGGTAGGGCAGGCGCAGGGCGAGGGTGCCCGCCGACCGTTCCGTCCGGCCGCGAGCCCGGCCGCGCAGCTCCGTCGGGGACAACGCGAACACCTCGCGGACGGTGTCGTTGAACGTCCGGATACTGCCGAAGCCGGCGGCGAGCGCGAGTTCGGCCATCGGCAGTTTCGTCGTCTCGATGAGCATCCGCGCGGTCTGCGCGCGCTGCGCCCTGGCCAGTGCCAGTGGCCCCGCGCCGAGTTCGGCCATCAGCTGCCGTTCGATCTGCCGGACGCTGTAGCCGAGGCGCGCCGCCAGCCCGCCGACGCCGTCGGTGTCGACGATCCCGTCCGCGATCAGGCGCATCGCCCGCGCGACGAGATCGGCGCGTTCGTTCCACTGTGGAGAGCCGGGGCTGGCGTCGGGACGGCACCGTTTGCAGGCGCGGAATCCGGCCTGCTGCGCCGCCGCCGCGCTCGGGTAGAAGCGCATGTTCTCCGGTTTCGGCGGCACGACCGGGCAGCTCGGACGACAGTAGATCCGGGTCGTCGTGACGGCGGTGTAGAACCATCCGTCGAACCGCGCGTCCTTCGCCTGGACCGCCCGCACACACCGCTCGAAGTCCTCATGCACCCGTCCAGCATCGCGGACCCACGACCGGCGGGCTAGCGAAAATGCGACATCTACGTGAGCGCCACGGCCTCAGGGCAGCAGGGCGGCGAGCGTCGCCGCGTCCACTCCGACGAGGGAGTCGCGGAACACCCGCCGCTCCCCCGGCTCGACCTCGACGTCGTTGGGCACGACGAGCACGGTGCAGCCCGCCGCGGCGGCCGACTCCGTGCCCGGGGGCGAGTCCTCCACCGCCATGCACCGCACCGGGGACACCCCGAGCAGTCCGGCGGCCTTGAGGTAGGGCCGGGGATGCGGTTTGTTCAGCCCGTCCACCTCGTCCCCGCACACCGTGACCTCGAAGAACTCGCGTCCGATCGTGTTCAGCGCCAGGTCGGTCAGCTCGCGCTCGGTCGAGGTGACCAGCGCCATCGGGACACCCGCGGAACGCAGCGCCGCCAGTGCTTCCCGCGCTCCCGGCCGCCACGGCAGCGCGTCGTCGAAGAGCCCGGACGTGCGGCGGCGGATCCACTCGTTGGTCTCCGCGACCTTCTCCGGTGTCACCGTGTTCCCGGTCACTTCGAGCAGGCACGTCGAGGTGGCGTCCATATTGGACCCGACGAGGGTCATCCGCCGCTCTTCCGAGAGCGTGCCGCCCAGCCATTCGGCCGCCTCGTAGAGTGCGACGTCCCACAGTTTTTCCGAATCGACGAGCGTGCCGTCCATGTCCCACAACACGGCGGCGAGTCCGTCCGATGTGGACGGTGAGGCCACGGGTCCCCCTTCTCGGGTCAGGTGTTGAAATACTTCGCTTCGGGGTGGTGGCAGACGATCGCGTCGGTCGACTGCTCCGGGTGCAGCTGGAACTCCTCGGACAGCTTGACGCCGATCCGTCCCGGCTCCAGCAGCTCCACGATCTTCGCACGGTCCTCCAGGTTCGGGCACGCCCCGTACCCGAGCGAGAACCGGGCACCCCGGTAACCGAGCTTGAAGAACTCCTCGACGTCGTCCGGATCCTCCTCGGCAACCGCCGTACCGCTCGCGAACCGCAGCTCCTGCCGGATCCGGCAGTGCCAGTACTCCGCCAGCGCCTCGGTGAGCTGCACACCGAGCCCGTGCACCTCGAGGTAGTCGCGGTAGTTGTTCCCGCCGAACAGCTCGTTGGCGTACTCGGCGATCGGCTGGCCCATCGTGCACAGCGTGAACGGCACGACGTCGACCACGCCCTCCTCCAGCGCCCGTTCCCGCGGCCGGTAGAAGTCCGCCAGGCACAGCCGCCGGTCGCGGCGCTGACGCGGGAAGGTGAAGCGCGTCCGCTCCGGCGCGTCCGGCCGGGGCTCGGTCAGCACCACGACGTCGTCGCCGTCGGCCACGCACGGGAAGTAGCCGTAGACGACCGCGGCGTGCGCGAGGACGCCGTCCGCGGTCAGCTTGTCCAGCCAGTACCGCAGTCGCGGCCTGCCCTCGGTCTCGACCAGCTCCTCGTAGGTCGGCCCGGCACCGCCGCGGGCGCCCTTGAGCCCCCACTGCCCCATGAACGTCGCGCGCTCGTCGAGCATCGCCGCGTAGTCGGCCAGCGCGACACCCTTGACCACGCGGGTGCCCCAGAAGGGCGGTGTCGGCACCGGAACGTCCGTGGCGACGTCGGAGCGTGCGGGCGGCGGCTCTTCGAGCGCTTCCTGCTCGGCCTGCTTCGCCTTGCGCGCCTCGGCGATCCGCAGCGACCGCTCCCGGCGTTCCTTGCGCTCCTGACGCTTCTTCTCCGCCTCCGCGTCCACGATCGGTGTCTCGCCGCGTTTGGCGGCCATGATCGCGTCCATCAGCCGCAGCCCTTCGAAGGCGTCCCTGGCGTAGCGGACGTCGCCGAGGTACAGCTCGGTCAGATCGTTCTCGACATACGAGCGGGTGAGCGCGGCACCGCCGAGCAGCACGGGCCAGCGCGCGGAGACGCCACGGGAGTTCATCTCCTCGAGGTTCTCCTTCATGATCACCGTCGACTTCACCAGCAGCCCGGACATGCCGATCGCGTCGGCGCCGGCCTCCTCCGCCGCGTCGAGGATCGTGGTGATCGGCTGCTTGATCCCGAGGTTGACCACCTCGTACCCGTTGTTGGACAGGATGATGTCGACGAGGTTCTTGCCGATGTCGTGCACGTCCCCGCGTACGGTCGCCAGGACGATCCGGCCCTTGCCGCTGTCGTCGTCCTTCTCCATGTGCGGTTCGAGGTGCGCGACCGCCGCCTTCATCACCTCGGCCGACTGCAGCACGAACGGCAGCTGCATCTGGCCGGAGCCGAACAGCTCGCCGACGGTCTTCATCCCGGCCAGCAGCGTGTCGTTGATGATCTCCAGCGCGGGCCGCTGCGTCAGCGCCTCGTCGAGGTCGGCGTCGAGCCCGTTGCGCTCCCCGTCGACGATCCGCCGTTCCAGCCGCTCGAACAGCGGCAACGCGGCCAGCTCCTCCGCGCGGGAGGCCTTCGACGACGCCGTGCTGACGCCCTCGAACAACGCCATCAGCTCCTGCAGCGGGTCGTAGCCCTCCCGGCGCCGGTCGTAGACCAGGTCGAGCGCGACCGCGCGCTGTTCGTCCGGGATGCGTGCCATCGGCAGGATCTTCGACGCGTGCACGATCGCGGTGTCGAGGCCCGCCTGGACGCATTCGTGGAGGAACACCGAGTTCAGCACCTGCCGGGCGGCCGGGTTGAGCCCGAACGAGACGTTCGACAGCCCCAGCGTGGTCTGCACGTCCGGGTAGCGCCGCTTCAGTTCGCGGATGGCCTCGATCGTCTCGATCGCGTCCTTGCGCGACTCCTCCTGGCCGGTGCAGATCGTGAAGGTCAGGGTGTCGATGATGATGTCGCTCTGCCGCAGGCCCCAGTTGCCGGTCATGTCCTCGATCAGCCGGGCGGCGATCTCGACCTTCTTCGCCGCGGTGCGGGCCTGGCCCTCCTCATCGATCGTCAGCGCGACCACCGCGGCGCCGAACTCCCTGGCCATCGCCATGACCTTCTGGAAACGCGACTCCGGCCCGTCGCCGTCCTCGTAGTTCACCGAGTTGATCGCGCACCGGCCACCGAGACGCTCCAGGCCCGCGCGCAGCACGCCGACCTCGGTGGAGTCCAGCATGATCGGCAGCGTCGACGCGGTCGCGAGCCGTCCGGCCAGCTCGGCCATGTCGGCCTCGCCATCGCGGCCGACGTAGTCCACACACAGGTCCAGCAGGTGCGCGCCGTCGCGCGTCTGGTCGCGGGCGATCTCGACGCAGTCCTCGAAGCGGCCGTCGAGCATCGCCTGGCGGAACGCCTTGGAGCCGTTGGCGTTGGTCCGCTCGCCGATCATCAGCACGCTGGCGTCCTGCTGGAACGGCACGGCCTGGTACAGCGAGGACACGCCGGGCTCCGGGCGCGGGCGGCGCTCGGCAGGCCGCAGCTCGGCGACCGCCTCGGCGAGCTGGCGGATGTGCTCGTCGGTGGTCCCGCAGCAGCCACCGACCAGCCCGACGCCGAACTCGCCGACGAACCCGGTGAGCGCCTCGGCGAGACCTTCCGGGCTCAGCGGGTACACGGCGCCGTTCGGCCCCAGTTCGGGCAGTCCCGCGTTCGGCATGACCGACAACGGCACCCGCGCGTGCTTGGACAGCTGCCGCAGGTGTTCGCTCATCTCGGCGGGCCCGGTGGCGCAGTTCAGGCCGATGAGATCGATGCCCATCGGCTCCAGCGCGGCGAGCGCGGCGTTGACCTCGGTGCCGAGCAGCATCGTCCCGGTGGTCTCGACGGTGATCGAGGCGATGATCGGGATACGCCTGCCCTCGGCGGCCATCGCGCGGTGCGCGGCGATGATCGAGGCCTTCGTCTGGAGGATGTCCTGGGTGGTCTCGACGATGACCGCGTCGGCGCCGCCCACGACCAGCCCGCGGACCTCCTCGAAGTAGGCGTCACGCAGCGTGGTGAACGGGGCGTGACCCAGCGTCGGCAGCTTGGTGCCGGGACCGACGGAGCCGAGGACGAACCGCGGCCGCTCCGGCGTCGAGAACTCGTCGGCCACCTCGCGGGCGAGCCGGGCCCCTGCCTCGGCGAGTTCGAAGATCCGCTCGGGGATGTCGTATTCGGCCAGGTTCGCGTAGTTGGCACCGAACGTGTTCGTCTCGACAGCGTCCGCGCCGGCCGTCAAATATCCCCGATGGATACCGCGGACTACATCCGGACGGGTGATATTCAGTATCTCGTTGCACCCCTCGAGACCTGCGAAATCGTCGAGGCCGAGGTCGTGCGCCTGCAGCGCGGTCCCCATCGCACCATCGGCGACCAGGATCCGGGTGCGGAGTGCGTCGAGCAACGGCGAGGAGAGGCGATCGGACATGCTGAACAGCGTACGGCGGGAGGGTCGTAGGCTGGTCAAGTGAGTGAGCCCGTCGACGAAACCCAGCGGCCTGATGAGCCGGGCAGCGCCCCGGAGCCCGATCGCGCCGAAGAGAACCGCCCCCTGATGGTCGTCGCCTTCGAAGGCTGGAACGACGCGGGCGACGCGGCCAGCAGGGCGGTCGAGCATCTGCAGCTCAACTGGGACGCCACGCCGCTGGCCGAGCTGAGCCCCGACGACTACTACGACTACCAGGTCAGCAGGCCCACCGTCCGCATGGTGGACGGCGTCACCCGGCGGATCGACTGGCCCACCACGCGCCTGTCGGTGTGCCGGCCGGACGGCCTCGACCGGGACGTCATCCTGGTACAGGGGCCCGAGCCGAACATGCGCTGGCGGGCGTTCTGCGCCGAGCTGCTCGAACACATCCAGCAGCTCGACGTAGCCGTCGTCGTCACGCTCGGCGCGCTGCTCGCCGACACCGCGCACACCCGGCCCGTGCCGGTCACCGGGACCGCGTACGACAAGGAGACCGCGTCCCTGTTCCACCTCGACCTGAACAACTACCAGGGCCCGGTCGGCATCACCGGGGTACTGCAGGACTACTGCGTCCAGGCGGGCATCCCGGCGGTGTCCATCTGGGCCGCGGTCCCCCACTACGTCTCGCACCCGCCGTCGCCGAAGGCCACCCTGGCGCTGCTGCGCAAGCTCGAGGACGTCCTCGACGTCGAGATCCCGCTCGGCGCGCTCCCGGAGCAGTCCGAGGAGTGGCAGCGCACGGTCACCGAGATGGCCGACGAGGACGAGGAGATCAGCGAGTACGTCCGCGGGCTGGAGGAACGCGGCGACGCGGAAAGCGAATTCACGCTGGAAGACGTCAGTGGCGACAAGATCGCCGCCGAGTTCGAACGCTACCTGCGCCGCCGCAGGCCAGGACAGGACGGCCCCGGCCTGCGCTGAGCGGTACCGCCAGGCGTCAGGACGGCCAGAGGACGCGGCGCAACGGGACCGGGCCACGGGCCCGTTTGCGCCATTCCCGCGGGTAGCCGAGCGACACCTCCTCGAACCGGACACCGTCCGCCTCGGTCGTGCGCGGGATGTGCAGGTGCCCGTAGACGGCGACCTCCGCGCGGTAGCGCAGATGCCAGTCCTCGGTCCGCGTCGTGCCGCACCACAGCGCGAACTCGGGCCAGTAGAGCGGTGCCGTCGGGTGCCGGTGCAGCGGCCAGTGCGACATGAGGATCGTGCCGTGCTCGGCCGGGATCGCGTCGAGCCGCTCGACGCTGGTCTTGAGCCGGTCCGCGCACCAGGCCTGGCGTGTCGGGTAGGGGTCGGGGTGAAGGAAGTACTCGTCCGTGCAGACCACCCCGGCGTCGCGGGCCTGCTGCAGCGCGACCTCCAGTGACTTCCCCTCGGCGGCGGGCGTGCGCCAGCTGTAGTCGTAGAGCACGAACAGCGGAGCGATCGTCAGCGGGCGTGCCGCGTGCCGCCACACCGGGAACTCGTCCTCCGGGGTGAGGACGTCGATCGCGCGGCAGCGCTCGACCAGGTGCTCGTACCGCGCCTGGCCCCGCAGCTGGCATTCGTCCTTGCCGGTGGTCCACAGCTCGTGGTTCCCCGGCGTCCAGATCACCTTCGCGAACCGCTCCCGCAGCACGCGCAACGTCTCGATGACCGACTCGGCCCGTTCCGCGACGTCCCCCGCGACCAGCAGCCAGTCGTCCGGGGATTCCGGCACGACGTCGTCGACGATCGGGGCGTTGCCCTCATGGGTCACGTGGAGGTCGCTGGTGGCGAAGAGATGTGGCACTCCACCACGTTAACCATCCCGGCGCCGGACGCGACGGTGAACGACGAATCGCACACCCTGAAAGACCGCGAACGTGGTCCTGCTCGCCCCTAGGGTGTCGGACATGGACGCGGATGGCTGGCTGGCGGACACGCGGACGTCCTACGACACGGTCGCCGTCAGTTACGCCGATCAGCTACGTGGCGTTGTCGAAAGCGCGCCGTATTTGCGGGCGGCGCTGGCCCTGTTCGCCGACGCCGTGCGAGCGGCAGGGGACGGACCGGTGGCGGATATGGGCTGCGGACCGGGGCACGTCACCGCCCATCTGGCCGGGCTGGGCATCGACGCCTTCGGCATCGACCTCTCGCCCGCGATGATCGAAGTGGCGCGGCGTGATCATCCCGGCCTCCGGTTCGAGGTGGGGTCGATGACCGACCTGGATCTCGCCGACGGTTCGGTCGCCGGTCTCCTCGCCTGGTGGTCGCTGATTCACCTGCCCGACAGCGTGGTGCCCTCGGTTTTCGGGCACTTCCGGCGGGTGCTGCGCCACGGCGGGCCGCTGCTCATCGGCTTTCACGTCGGTCGCGAGGTCCGGCTGAAAACCACGGGCTACGGCGGGCATCCCATGAAGGTCCAGGTCCACCGCCGACAACCTGGGCAGGTGGCGGCCTGGCTGCGTGACGCCGGATTCACCGTCGAAGCCCAGCTGCTGCTCGACCCGGACGAGGACGTCCCGCAGGCCCTGCTTTTCGCCCGCCTCCGAGGAGCGCCGACCGATACTCCCGGATAGGTTTCCGGCGCGCGACGAGCACGATCAGGCCCGCCAGGAGGTAGAGACCCGCTTGCGCGTCGAGCAAAACCGCTGAGCCGAGCACGGGGATCAACGCGCCCGTGAGCAGCGCGCCCACCGACGCCCCGGCGGCGACCACGGCGAACACCGTGCTGAGCACGCGGCCGGCCCGCTCTCGGGGCACGACGCTCTGGACCTCGGCGAGCTGCCCCGCGCCGATCAGGACCGCCGGTGCGCCCACGGCCATGAACAGCCCCACGTACGCCCCGATCACCGTCGTCACCGCGGCGAGATTCCAGATCACCGCGGACAGCACGCCCATCGCCAGCGCGCCCCAGCCCAGTAACGCGGCGGGCGCGATCCGGCGGGCGATCGTCGCCAATGCGAGCCCCGCGACCAGTCCCCCGATCGCCTGGACGCCGCGCAGCAGACCGGCGTCGGCTTCGCTGCCGCCCAGGGTGTCGAGCACATAGACCACGAAGAGCACCAGGAACATGCCCTGGGCCACCGATCCGAACACCAAAGCCGCGCCGACCGGTCGCAGCCGCCGGTGCCGGGCCAGCTCCCGGAGACCGTCCACCCAGGCTCGGAGCACCGGCTCGCGAGCACCGACGTGTGGGGTGTTTTCCTTACGGCCGAACGGTTTGAGCAGCAAGAGCACCGCCGCCGCGAGGGCAGCGACGTAGCCGAGCACCACCGTGCCGAGGCCGGAGGCACCGAGCAGCGCACCACCGAGCCAGCCTCCGGCCAGCCGCGCGACGTTCCCGTTGACACTCATCAGGCCGTTCGCCGCGGTGACGTCGGCGACGCCGACGAGCTGCGGTACCAGCGCGCTGCGCGCCGGTTCGAACGCCGAGGCCAGCCCCGCTTGCGCCGCCATCACCACGTACACGACCGGCGCCCCGGAGAACGCCAGCAGCGGCAGCACGACGATCGCCTGGCCCACCGCGACCGCGCTCATGACCAGCCGCCGGTCCCACCGATCCGCGACCACCCCCGCGATGGGGCTCAGCAGCACCATCGGCAGCATGCCGAGCACGATGCTCAACGCCGTCGACGTCGCCGAACCGGTGGTGCGGAACAGCTGGAGCGGCAGCGCGACCTGGAGCATCCACTCGGCGCTCTCGGCGAAGAACGCCGCCACCCACAGCCTTCCGAAACCCGGCTCCCCCAGCGGCCCCTTCACACGCCCGGCCGTCCGTCGGGCGCGATGCGGGGGAAGGCCCGCAAGCCGACGTGCACCGGTCGCGCGTCCTCCGGCACATCGGTCCTGATCGTTCCGACGTACGGCCGGACCAGTGCGTCGATCGCGTCGGTCAGCCGGGCCAGCTCCGCCGGCGTCACCCGCAGCGCGTAGGTGCTGAGGCCACTCGCCTCCCGCCACTCCGGCTCCAGCTCGTCCACGGTGTCGAGGAATCGCCGGGTCAGCTCCTGCTCGCGCGCGAGCGCCGTGCCGACGACGGCGAGCCGGGCCCGCCGCGACGCCGGATCGGCCGGTTCGCCGAGATCGAGGCCGACCTGGCAGGCCCGCCACGGACGTTCGCGGCCATCCTCGGCTTCGGCCCGTTCCACCAGGCCGTGCTGCGCGAGCCGACGAAGGTGCCAGCTGCAGTTCGACGCCGTCGACCCGACCGCGATCGCGCACTCGCTCGCCGTGCGCGGGCCCACGGCCATCAGGTGATCCAGGACGGCCGAGCGCAACGGATGGGCCAGCGCCCGCATCAGCTCCACGTCCTCGATCCGCTTGCGTGGTGGCAGCCGAGTCATCGATCCCCCTTGTGAAAGCTTTCTTTCGAAAGTCTTCTTTCAGAGTTGCAGCCGATCTGCGGAGTGTCAACGGCTTCCGATACCCTTGACCCGTCAGTCACTGCACAGGGCAGCGACTGCTCCCATTCGCTACTGCTTTGGACGCCGCCGTGCCCGACCAGCGAGAACTCGCCACAGCCGCCGCGCTGGCGCTCCCCCACTTCCTCAGCTCCACCGTGCGGTTCCACGCGGCCGTCGCCGAGCGCCTCGGGGTGACCGCCACCGAACTGCACTGCCTCCACCTGGTCAGCGGCGGCGTTTCGGACTCCCCGACCGAACTCGCGGGCCTGCTCGGCATGACCACCGGCGCCTTCACCCGCATGCTGGACCGCATGGAGCGCGCCCGGCTCGTCGAACGCGTCCCGGATCCGGCGGACCGGCGCAGGCTCGCCGTGCGGCCACTCCCGGATCGGCTCGCCGAACTCGCCGAGCTGTACGCCCCGCTGGCCCGGTTCTTCGGCGACCGGCTCGGCGGCTTCGACCGCCGCCAGCTCACCGCGCTGCTCGGGTTCCTCGCCGACGGCCGGGCGATCGCCGAACGCGAGACGACGCGCCTGCGCGAGTCGCCGGGTCACGTGACCCGCGTCATACCGAGTTGACTAACTCTACTGGTGTTGCGTTAAGCTGATCGCACTATGAGGAACTGAACCGCGCCCTCCCCGCTTCCGAGGCCGCGCCCGGTCGAGCCGACGCTCCCGTGCGCCACGACGCCCAGTGGGGATTCCCGCATTCCACCCAGGGCTCGGTGATGCTCCATGTCTCGTACGCTTTCCTTGCAGGCCAACGACCTCGTCTTCGGCTACGGCGCGCGTGTCGTGCTCAACGGCGTCTCGCTCATCGCCTCCGCCGGGCAACGCGTGGGCCTCGTCGGCGAGAACGGCGCCGGGAAATCGACGCTGTTGCGGCTGCTCGCCGGGCTCGAAGAACCACGCTCCGGCGACGTCCGGCGCGGCGACGACCTCGGCTTCCTCCTCCAGGAGTTGCCGTTCCCCGCCACAGCGGCGTTCTCCGACGTCATCGACGACGCGCTCGCCGAGATCCGCGCGGCCACCGTGCGGCTCGACGAACTCACCGCCGCGATGGCGGAGCGGCCCGACGACGTAGCGGTACTCGAGGAATACGGCCAGGTGCTCGACTGGGCGCAGGCCCATGACCTGTGGGACGCCGACCGGCGTGCCGAACTCGTCTGCGACGGGCTCGGACTCGGCGGAATCGACCCGCGGCGGGAACTCGGCACGCTGTCCGGCGGCCAGCGCTCCCGGCTCGGGCTCGCC
The DNA here is from genome assembly GCF_042739735.1 of Amycolatopsis sp. NPDC059027. NCBI lineage: Bacteria > Bacillati > Actinomycetota > Actinomycetes > Pseudonocardiales > Pseudonocardiaceae > Amycolatopsis > Amycolatopsis sp. NPDC059027. Next base: position 24,899 of record NZ_JBHYIK010000087.1, read on the forward strand.
GCGCTGCTCGTCCGCCGTCCGGAGACACTGCTGCTGGACGAACCGACGAACCACCTCGACGACGCGGCGATGGAGTTCCTCGAACGCCATCTCGCCGAACTCACCGGCGTCGTCGTGCTGTCCTCGCACGACCGGGTGTTCCTCGACGCGGTGTGCACGGACATCGTCGATCTCGACCCGGCACCGGCGGACCGGCTCTCCGGTGGCGCGACGCGCTACGGCGGCTCGTACTCCGCCTACCTCGGGCAGAAACGGGCCGAACGCGCCCGCTGGGAGCAGCGGTACGCGGAAGAACAGGAGGAGCTCAAAGAGCTTCGCGAGACTGTCGCCGTCACCGCGCGAAACGTCGCGTACGGCCGAGGCCCGAGGGACAACGACAAGTTCATCCACCACTTCAAGGGCGCGCGCGTCCAGAAGACGATCGCCCGCCGGGTGCGCGACGCCCAGCAACGACTCGAGGAGCTGGAACGTGATCAGGTCCGCAAACCGCCCGCTCCCCTGCGCTTCGCCGCCGCGCTGACCGGCAAGACCACCGGAGACGGCCCCGCGATCTCGATCCGGGAACTGGAGGTCCCCGGACGGCTCAGCGTGCCCCGGCTCGACGTCACCGGGGCGGCCCGGCTGCTCGTCACCGGCGGCAACGGCGCCGGCAAGTCGACGCTGCTGTCCGTGCTCGCGGGACGGCTCGCGCCCGCGAGCGGGACCGTCCACTTCGGACACGGGGTGCGGGTCGGGATGCTCGATCAGGACGTCGAGTTCGACGATCCGGCCAAGACCGCGCATCAGGTGTACCGGGAGGCGCTGGGCGAGGAGGCTCCGCCGATGAGCCGTCTCGGCCTGCTCGCCTCCCGCGATCTCGGGCGACCGGTCGGCGCGCTCTCGGTCGGTCAGCGTCGCCGCCTCGCGCTCGCTGTGCTGCTCGCCCAGCCACCGGACGTGCTCCTGCTCGACGAGCCGACGAACCACATCTCGCTGGCACTGGCCGAGGAGTTGTTCGCCGCGCTGGGCTCGGCGCCGGGCGCGGTGGTGATCGCCTCGCACGACCGCTGGCTGCGCCGGGGCTGGACCGGTGACCGGCTCGAACTCGCCGACGGCAAGGTCGCGTAGGCGATGCCCCGAAGACCAAGTCCGTGGGGGTCTCCTTGGGCCCGCAAGGAG
>NZ_JBHYIK010000087.1:26066-37407 GCF_042739735.1 Amycolatopsis sp. NPDC059027
GGGGGGTCGGGCTCGCCCCCCACCCCCTCTCGGGGGGGGGAAAGCTGGGCCCCCCCCGCACCCCCCACCGGCACGACCAAGCCACCAGGACGGCTCGTCTGGGTGGCGACGCCCGAGCTTGGTAAGCCAGCATGGCCTGCATGCCTACCGTGTCCGAGAATCACGTGGAGCCCGGCCGGCCGTCTCGGGTGAACGACTACGACAGCTTGGCCAAGGGGTACTCGGCCGAGAACGAGACCAGCCTGATGAACGCCTACTACGAGCGGCCCGCGATGCTGGAGCTCGCCGGCGAGGTGACCGGCCGGCGGATCCTCGACGCCGGCTGCGGATCAGGCCCCCTGTTCGCCGCGCTACGCGACCGCGGCGCTGACGTGACCGGTATCGACGCGAGCGCCGGGATGCTGCAGCAGGCCCGGCAGCGGCTCGGTGCCGAGGCAGACCTCCGGGTGGCCGACCTTGCCGACCTGCTGCCCTTTCCCGACGAAACCTTCGATGACGTCGTGGCGTCCCTGGTGCTGCACTACCTGCGCGACTGGGGACCGACGCTGGCCGAGCTACGGCGCGTGCTGCGACCCGGCGGCCGGCTCATCGCCTCGGTCGACCACCCCTTCGCGATCAACCTCATGCACCGCCAGGCCGGAGCCACACCCGACTACTTCGCGACCTACAACTGGACCGAGGACTGGACCATCGGCGGCCGGACCACCCGGATGAGCTTCTGGAACCGGCCACTGCACGCGATGACCGACGCCTTCACCGCAGCCGGCTTCCGCATCGCCGTCATCAGCGAACCGCACCCCGCACCAGACGCCCGCGAACTCTTCCCCGACGAACTCGCGCACCTGCCCTCCGGAGCCTTCCTGGGCTTCCTGTTCTTCGTCCTCCAGGCCGACTGACAATGTCCCCCAACCCGTATGGCCTTCAGGGCGCTCTCGGCGGCTTCTTGTCCGTGCGAGATTTCCGTACTCTGCGAGGAAATCTCGCCAATCGACGAGCCGTATAGGGCGTTATACACGCTGTGTTGCCGGGAAATGCGGCAACACAGCGTGTCCGCGGTCAGAGCACGATGCCGAGGAGGGCGTCGACGGCAGCCTTGAGCTGCCCCGGCGCCTCCCGGTCGGTGCCGTCGCGACGCAACGCGGCGGTCACCCAGGCATCCACGGCGGCCAGTGCCTTCGGGGTGTCGAGGTCGTCGGCGAGGCGGTCGCGGAGGCGGTCGATGGTGTCGGCGGCGTCCGGGCCTGTAGGCAGAGAAACCGCTTCCCGCCAGCGCGCGAGCCGGGCCTCGGCCTCGGTCAGCAGCTCCGCGGTCCACGGCCGGTCGGCGCGGTAGTGCCCCGCGAACAGCGCGAGCCGGATCGCCCCGGCGTCCACGCCGTCGGCGCGCAGCCGCGAGACGAAGACCAGGTTCCCGCGCGACTTCGACATCTTCTCGCCGTCGAGGCCGATCATCCCGGCGTGCACGTAGTGCCGTGCGAACGGCCCGTCCCCGGCCACCGCCTCGGCGTGCGCGGCGCTGAACTCGTGGTGCGGGAACACCAGGTCCGAGCCGCCGCCCTGGACGTCGAAGCCGAGCCCCAGCCGGTTGACGGCGATCGCGCTGCACTCGATGTGCCAGCCGGGCCTGCCCTCGCCCAGTTCGGACTCCCACGACGGTTCACCGGGCCGCACGGAGCGCCACAGCAGCGCGTCGAGCGGATGCCGCTTGCCCGGCCGCTCCGGGTCGCCACCGCGCTCGGCGAAGAACTTCGCCATCGTCTCGGCGTCGTAGTTCGACTCGTAGCCGAAACGCCCGGTCGCGGTGTGGTCGAAGTAGATGTCGGGATACTCCGGGTCGTCGGCGCGATAAGCGCTGCCGTTGGCGAGCAGCTTCGCGATCACCTCGACGATCTCCGGGATGCTCTCGACCGCGCCGACGAACTCGCGCGGCGGGATGACCCGCAGCGCCTCCATGTCCTCCCGGAACAGTGCCGTCTCGCGCATGCCGAGCACGATCCAGTCGTCGGAGTCCCGCTCCGCGCGCTCCAGCAGCGGCTCGTCGATGTCGGTGACGTTCTGCACGTAGTGGACCTCGTGCCCCGCGTCCCGCCACAGGCGGTTGACCAGGTCGAATGCCAGATACGTCGCGGCGTGCCCCAGGTGGGTCGCGTCGTAGGGGGTGATACCGCACACGTACATCCGAGCGGTCTCCCCCGGCGCGGTCGGGCGGGTCTGCCCGGTCGCGGTGTCGTGGAGCCGCAGCGGACGAGGGGTACCCGGGATGCGGGGCACGTCGACCGATGACCAAGTCTGCATACCCTCGACTCTAAGCATCGCCGCCGAGTGCCTCTCGCCCGGTGGGAAAACATCACGACCGAAGCAGTGCCGGACGGTCCCCTGCGACCGTCCGGCACCGGCCTATCGGGCGGCGCGGGCCGCGTTCGCCCGGATCGCGTCCCGCACGAACTCGCCGATCCCCGGCCGCTGGTCCGGCTCGCGGATCAGGAACCCGAGCTGCGCGGGTTCGGTCGCGTACAGCTCACCTACGCGCTGGTGCGTCTCGTAGCCGCACTCCCCCATGAACCGGCCGAGCATCGCGCGATGCTCCTCGGCCAGTGCCATGGCCTCCTCGCCGTCCGGGCCCGCTCCCCCGTCCACCAGGGCGAGCAGCCTGCGGACCCAGTCCTCCCGGACCCGCTCGCCGTCGATCCAGTCCTGTTTGGACATCTCGGGGACCCGCGCCTGCCATTCCGGGGTGTGCCCCCAGCGGCGCACCGCCTCCTCCTCGTAGCCCGGCGGCTCGCGGAAACCGCCGAACACCTCGAACTTCTCCTCGGGCGTCAACGCGTTGCCCATCAGTTTCGCCTCCATCACGCGTTCGACGACCTCGACCATCCGGCTCAGCCGCGCTATCCGTTCCGTCAGCAGCGCGCGCTGATGCCGCAGTTGCTCGACGGCCCCGTCCTGGGGATCGTCGAGGATGTCCGCGATCGTCTCGAGGCCGAATCCGAGTTCCCGGTAGAACAGGATGCGCTGCAGCCGGTCGAGGTCGTCCTCGCCGTAGCTGCGGTAGCCCGCCGTGGTCCGCGCGCTCGGCGAGAGCAGCCCGATCTCGTCGTAGTGGTGCAGTGTGCGGACGGTGACGCCGGCCAGCCTGGCGACCTTTCCCACCGGGTACCCCATCGTGCCTCTCCTCCGGCCGTTCCGGCCCTGACGACGTCCACCCTGGAGCCTCACGTGACGTGAGGGTCAAGCCTCGCACGCCGGGAACCCGGCCGGAGGGTGATTCGTTCCCGGGACATGGCTGGATTGGGGACGTGGCTCGGGCTGGGCATCCCGGCCTCGGCGGCGGTGCTGGTGGCGGTGGGGGCGTACGAGATGCGCCCCTCGAACGGCCGTAAACGGCTGCGGGCACGGCTGTCGTCGACCTACGTCGAGGAGGTCACCGCGTTCCTCTACGGCACCAAGCGCACCGAGCTGGACCACCGCGACTCGGTGGAGATGACCCTCGACGAGGACGTGCAGGGCGCCCCGCCGAACACCCGGATCGACCTGGATCGCGGCGTCGCGGTTCTGCGACCGGAAAACCCTCCGGCGCGACGTCCGCCGGAGGGTTCCGTGAGCTGAGGCCCCCGGTCAGCGGCGGCGGGTGTGCAGGAAGTCGCTCACCACCGCCGCGCCGAGCCCGTCCAGATCCGGCGCGAGCACGCGGCCGCCCGAGCGCCGCGCGATCATCTCCACGAACGCCGTCAGCCGCGGGTCGTCACCGAGCCGGAACACCGTCACCGCCGCGCCGAGCTTCGCCACCCGGTCCACTTCGGACAGTGTCTTGTGGATGGTCCGGGGCTCCGGCGGATAGGCGAACTCGGCTTCGCCGTCCGGTTCCAGATGTGCGGTCGGCTCGCCGTCGGTGACCATCAGCACCACCGGCTGCGCGTCGGGATGCCGCCGCAGATGCCTACCGGCCAGCAGCAGCGCGTGGTGGGCGTTGGTCCCCTGCTCCCACGTCCCCTCCATGCCGATCAGCTCCGGGAGTTCCACCGGTGTCGCGTAGCGGCCGAAGGTGATCAGCTGCAGCGCGTCGTTGCGGAACCGGGTGCTGATGAGCTGGTGCAGCGCGAGCGCGGTGCGCTTCATCGGCAGCCAGCGGCCCTCCTGGACCATCGACCACGACGTGTCCACCAGCAGTGCGACAGCCGCGCGGGACCGGTGCTCGGTCTCCACCACCTCGACGTCCTCGACGTCCAGCCGCACCGGTCCACCGCCCACCGACACCGAACGCAGCACGGCGTTGCGGACGGTGCGCGGCACGTCCCAGGGCTGCATGTCCCCGAACCGCCATGGCCTGCTCGCGCCGGTCGGCTCGCCCGCGGCACCCGCGGACTCCGTCTCGCGCTCCCCCGCCTTGCCGCGCAGCGCGTTCACCACCTCGGCAAGTGCCGTCTCCCCCAGTCGGCGCAATGCCTTGGGCGACAAGCGCAACGTGCCGTCCGGCGCCCGCTCGAACAGACCCTGACGGCGTAGCTCACGCTCCAGTTCGGACAGCCGCCGCGCGTCGACGCCCGCGTCGGGACCGAGCTGGCGTTCGAGCGCTTCGAGGTCGATGTCCTCCAGCCGGGCGCCGGGATAGGACTGGCCGAGTTGCTCGGCGAGCGCGTCCAGCTCCGCGAGATCGGCCATCGCCTGCGCGCCTTCACCGAGTCCCAAGGGGTCCTGGCCGCGGAACCGCTCGGCCGAGGTCCAGTCCTCGCCCGGCCGGAGTGCCTGCAGCTGTGCGTCCAAAGTGGACAACTGCTGGGCGAGCCGCGGATCACCGAACGCCTGCTGGGTCAGTTCGGCGAGTTCGGCACGCTGCTCGTCGGTCATCGAGTTCAGCATCCGCTGCGCGGCGGCGGCGCGGGCGGCGAGGACGTCGATCAGTTCCTCGACGTTCCGGGGATTCTCCGGGAAGAATTCGCCGTGGCGGCGCATGAACTCCGAGAACCGCTCGGCGATGTCGTCCACACCCCGCGCGTGCGCACTCAGCAGCGCGTTGAGGTCCGAAAGCATCTGGTTGACGCGCTCGACGTCCTCCGGGCCCGCGTTCTGCAGGGCCTGTTTCATCCCCTGGAACCGCGAGTCCATCAGTTCACGGCCGAGAAGGTTCCGGATCTGCTCGTAGTTCTCCCGGCCCTGTTCGGAGCGCCAGTCGTACTCGGCGAGTTCGCGGACCGCCGCGGCCGTGCCCGGCGGCAACGCGTCCAGCTGGGCCTCGCGGAACCGCGCGTCGTCGTCGGGATCCGGGAACAACGCACGGCGTTCGGCGTCCAGGGCTTCCTGGAGCAGCCGCTGGACCTCCTGCAGCGTGCCGTCGAGCCGGTGCCGCCGCTGGATCTGCGAACGACGCTGCCAGAGCCGCCGGGTCAGCTCGTCGAGTCCCGCCGTGCGCTCGGTTCCCCGGCGCAGCAGCTCCTCCAGCGCGGAACGCGGCGAGGCACCGCCCATGACGTCGCGGCCGATCTCGTCGAGCGCGTCCCGCAGATCCGCGGGCGGCGCGAGCGGGTCGGGCCCGTCGTGCCACGGACCGTAGGAGTAACCCTCGGGGACGGCTGTCATTGCCCGTACACGGTGGTCGAGTCGTCGGAGTCCTTGCCGACCCGGCGGGCGAGGAACAGCGATTCCAGCGCGAGTTCGACCGCCGCCGCGATGCGCCCGGCCGGCTCGTCGGCCGACACCCCCGCACGCTGCGCGACCTCGTGCAGGACCGGCAGTTCCGGCAGCGCGGACAGCACGTCCTTGCCCGGCACGCGCTCGCCCGTCGCCACCAGATGACCGTCCGCGACGGCGTCGGCCAGCGGGCGCAGGTCGAGACCGGCGAACCGCTCGCGAGCGGTCTCCGCGACCGCGCGGCGCAAGAGGTGCACGAGGTGTTCGATCTCGCGGCCCTCCTCGCCGGGTTCGAACTCGATCTTCCCGCGCAGCACGGCGGGCACGGCGTCGAGATCCACCGGACGCGCGACCGCGGGCTCTTCGCCGGTCAGCGCCGACCGCCGGAGCGCCGCCGCTGCGACGGTTTCGGCCGCCGCGACCGCGAACCGGGCCGACACGCCGGAACGCTGGTCGATCACCGGGGAGTCCCGCAGATTCCGCACGAACCGCGCGAGGACCTCCAGCAGCGGCTCGCCGACCTCCGCGACGAGGTGGGCCTCCTGCCGCACCACCGCGACCTCGGCCTCGACGTCGAGCGGGTAGTGCGTACGGATCTCCGCGCCGAAGCGGTCCTTGAGCGGGGTGATGATGCGGCCGCGGTTGGTGTAGTCCTCGGGGTTCGCGGTCGCCACGAGCAGCACGTCCAGCGGCAGCCGCAGCGTGTAGCCGCGGACCTGGATGTCGCGTTCCTCCATGACGTTGAGCAGCGCGACCTGGATGCGCTCGGCGAGGTCGGGCAGCTCGTTGATCGCCACGATGCCGCGATGGGCCCTCGGCACGAGTCCGAAGTGGATGGTCTCGGGATCGCCGAGGCTGCGGCCTTCGGCCACCTTCACCGGGTCGACGTCGCCGATCAGGTCGCCGACGGACGTGTCCGGCGTGGCGAGCTTCTCGGTGTAGCGCTCGCTGCGATGACGCCAGGCGACCGGCAGGTCGTCGCCGAGTTCGGCGGCGCGGCGGATCGACGCGGGGGTGATCGGTTCGAGCGGGTGCTCGCCGAGTTCGGCGCCCTCGATGACCGGGGTCCACTCGTCGAGCAGGCCGGCCAGCGTGCGCAGCAGGCGGGTCTTGCCCTGGCCGCGTTCGCCGAGCAGGACGACGTCGTGGCCGGCGAGCAGCGCGCGTTCGAGCTGGGGCAGCACCGTGCGGGAGAACCCGACGATGCCCGGCCAGGCGTCCTCCCCCGCGCGCAACGCGGCGAGCAGGTTGTCGTGGATCTCCTGGCTGATCGAACGGGGCCGGTAACCGGCCTCGCGCAGGGCCCCGGCGGTACGGGGAAGGGAGTCTGGAGCGGCGTTCACCACTACGACGCTAGCCGCGAGTCCGCGCCGCGTCGACGTGGACCAACTCCAGCCCCACCGCCAGAAAGCGCACTCCGGAGTACGGGTAAAATAGGGCGTCGTGTGCCGTCCCAGTGCGACCCTCGCGGTCTGGTCATCCGCGTGGCTCAACGGAGCCGCCGCTTCCGACGATGTGCTCGACGCCCTCAAGGCCTGGGGCGAAGCCCACGACGTGGTCGCGGGGGATCCCGGCGCCTCGGAGGCGTTCTTCCTCTCGCTGGCGTACAACCGCGCCGCGAACCCCGTGGATCTTTTGCTCGCCCTGCGCGCGCAGGGCATCACGACGGTGAACCTGGTGCTGCCGGTGCCCGGCGACGTGCGGGGGCTCGGCGGTGGCGGGCTGTTCACCGAGGCCGCGCTGCGCTGCGGGGAAGCCGTTGTCCTGCCCGAGATCGCCTACGGTCTCGTGCCGGAGCCGATCGCCGAGGGCCTCATGCGCTGGACGGCGTACGCGCTGGAAAACGAGGCGCAGCTGGAGTACTTCCCGCTCGGCGAGTCGGAACACGCCCTCACCGACGCCATCCGCGACAGCGCCGGCGCGCTGCAGGCCCTCGACGTCGCGAGTGACCGGCCGGGGGTGCGGGCCGAGCTGTCCGCGCATCTCCGCGCGCAGCCGAAGGTCCAGTGGCCCACCGGGACGCCGGGACGTGCGCTGCGGGTACTGCAGCGAGCCGACGAGATCTCCGCGATCCTCGCGATCGCCCAGCTCGACGACCCGGGCGGCGCGCTGTCGGCGTCGGCGGTCAACCAACGGGCGGAGGCGCTGCGCCCGCTGTCCAACGCGGTCCGGATCGCCCGCTGCGCCGCGGTCAACGAGGCCGTCCGTGTCTTCGCCGAGCAGGGCGACCGCCAGCCCTGAGCTCAGGGGCGTTTCGCGGGTTCGCAGCAGCCGACGGCGCAGGGTTTGCCGTTGATCGTGCAGCCCAGCGCCGGGAACTCCGACAGCTTCCGCACCGGGACACCCTCGGTGTGCTCCCGCACCAGCTCGACGACGAGTTCGGCGAACCGCGGGTCGGTGTCCGGGGTAGCCGTGCGGGCGAATCCCATGCCGAGTTCGGCGGCGCGCTCGGCGGCCTCGTTGTCGAGGTCCCAGATCACCTCGAGGTGATCGGAGACGAACCCGACCGGGCACACCACCACCGAGGTCACGCCCTCGGCGTGCAACGCGTCGATGTGGTCGACGATGTCCGGCTCCAGCCACGGGACCTGCGGCGGGCCGGACCGCGACTGCCACACGACGTCGTAGGTCTCGACGCCCGCCTCGGCCGCCACCAGCCGTGCGGCTTCGGCGATCTGCCGCGAGTACAGCCGACCGCCGTCCTCCGGCGGGCCAGACGCCTTGTCCGCACTCTCCGGGACCGAATGCGCGCAGAACACCGTCCGCGTCCCCGGCGCGTTTCCGAGCTTCGCGTGCGCCGCGCGGACCGCGTCGGCGACCGCGCCGACGAACAGCGGGTGGTCGAAGAACTGCCGCAGTTTCACCAGATCCGGGGCGTCGTCGCCGACCGCGGCGCGAGCACGCTCGATGTCCTCGTCGTACTGGCGGCACGCGGAGTAGCCGCCGTACGCGCTGGTCGGGAAGACCAGCACGCGGCGAGCCCCGTCCTTCGCCAGCTCGGCGAGCGTGTCCTCCACCATCGGCCGCCAGTTGCGGTTGCCGAAGCGCACCGGCAGGTCGATGCCCGCCGACGACAGCTGCTTCTCCACCGCCGCGATCGCGTCGCGGTTGAGCCGGTTGATCGGCGAAACCCCGCCGAAGTGCTGGTAGTGCTCCGCGACCTCGAGCAGCCGCTCCCTCGGCACCCCCCGGCCCCTGGTGACGTTCTCCAGGAACGGCATCACCTCGTCGGGCCCCTCGGGACCACCGAACGAAAGCCATAGCAACGCGTCGTAACCCACCCCGCCATCTTGCCGCTGTGGCGGTCCCCACGCCCACGCCGCCCCATTTTTGGAACACTCAATACAAAACGATGCTACGCTCGGGTCATGGCCAGGCCACGGGAATTCGACGAGACCGTCGCGCTCGAAGGCGCGATGAACGCCTTCTGGGCACGGGGTTACGAGGGCACGTCCACTCAGGACCTGTGCGACGCCACCGGTTTGGGCCGCAGCAGCATCTACAACACCTTCACCAGCAAGCGAGCCCTGTTCGAGCGTGCGCTCGACCACTACAGCGCACGGGGCATCCGCATCCGGACCGCCGTCATCGAAGGTTCCGGCGACGCAGCCGAAAAGATCGCGCGACTGCTCGAAGACCTCATCGAGGACGAGCTCAAGCACGCGCGCCGCGGCTGCCTCGTGGTCAACACGGTGGCCGAGTTCGGCGTGCGGGACAAGGAAATCACCGCGCACATCGAGGCCGACACGGCAGCGCATCTCGCCCAGCTGACCGCGTGTGCCCGCGCCGGCCAGGCCGACGGCAGCATCACCAAGGACCGGAAGCCCGCCGACATCGCCCAGTTCGTGCACAGCACGATCGCCGGACTGCGGCTGATGTCGCGGCGCGGCGAAAGCGGCGCCGCCATGCGCGCGGTCGCCGACATCGCGGTGTCGGCCATCGCCACTCACTGACCCCGGCCGCCACCACTCTTGGGCCGACCGATGGCCTTGTTTTACCGAAGTTATGTACCAAACGATCCAAAATGGAGGAGAGCCGTGCCACTGGCCGTCTACGTCCTCGGGCTCAGCGTGTTCGCGCTGGGGACGTCCGAGTTCATGATCACCGGGTTGCTGCCCGGAATGGCCACCGACCTGGGGGTGAGCATTCCGGACACCGGGTTGCTCATCTCGGCCTTCGCGATCGGCATGGTCGTCGGCGCCCCGCTGCTCGCCGCCGGGACGCTCCGTCTCCCCCGCCGGACGACGCTGCTCACGCTGCTCGCGGTGTTCGGCGTGAGCCATGTCGTCGGTGCGCTGGCGCAGGGATACGCGCTGCTGTTCGCGACCCGCGTCGTCAGCGCGTTCGCCTGCGCCGGGTTCTGGGCTGTCGGGGCGGCGACCACGATCTCGCTGGTTTCCACGCAACGGCGTGGGCGGGCACTCGCCGTCCTCGTCGGCGGCCTGACCGTGGCGAACATCGTGGGTGTCCCGGCGGGCACCTTCATCGGCCAGCACTGGGGCTGGCGGGCGGCGTTCTGGGCGGTCGCGGTGCTGACGCTCGTCGCCGCGGCGGGTGTCCTCGCGTTCGTCCCGGCCACGCGTGCCGGGAACGACGCGCCGCGGCTGCGCACCGAGCTCCAGCTGTACCGGCGGCCCCGCGTGTGGCTCGCGCTCGGCGTGATCGCGTTGTGCCAGGCCATGATCTTCGCCGCGTTCAGCTATCTCGCCCCGCTGCTCACCGAAACCTTCGGCCTTCCATCGGCCTGGGTTCCCGGCGTGCTCGCCCTGTTCGGTGTCGGCGCGCTCATCGGGATCACCGTCGGCGGCAAGCTCGCCGACGCCCGGCCGTTCGCCACGCTGTACGGCAGTGTCGGGCTCGCACTGCTCGCCTTGCTCGTCCTGGCCGTCACCCACGACCCCGTCGTCGCCGTGATCGCGATCGTCGTGTTCGGCGCCGCCGGGTTCGCGGCCAACCCGGCGCTCAACGTCCGCACCTACGCCGTCGCGGGTGACGCGCCGACACTCGTCGGAGCCAGCACGACGTCCGCGTTCAACGTCGGCAACACCGCCGGGCCGTGGCTGGGCGGGCTGGCGATCGACGCCGGGCTCGGCTTCCCGAGCGTCGCGTGGGTCGGTGCGGCACTCGCTGTCGCGACGCTCGCCGCCCTCACGCTCACGGCCGTCGTCCAGCGCGCCGACGACGCGAAACGCGTCCCCGTCAGCGTCTAGTTTTCCTTACCCCACAAGGAGGATCATCATGTCCGAAACCGCGAGGATCGTGGCCGAAAAGCTTTTCGCCCTGCTCGGCGACGGCGACACGCAGGGTGCCGCGGCGTTGTTCGCCGACGACGTCGAGTGGGACATCCCGGGCAATACCGAAGTGGTCCCGTGGATCGGGCGCCGCCGGACCCGCGCCGAGGTGCTGGAGTTCTTCACCACCCTCGACCGGGACTACCTCGACCGCGACAAGTTCGTCGCCGAACGGTTCTTCGGCGACGAGAGCCGGGCCGTCGCGCTCGGCAGCCTCCGCTCGACGGTGCGGGCGACGGGCAAGGTCATCGAGTCCGCCTTCGCCCTCGACCTCGGGGTGAACCCGGACGGCCTCATCACCCGCTACGTGTTCCTCGAGGACAGCTGGCGCGTCGCCGACGCCGTCCAGTCCTGAACCTCGCTCCGGCCGGAAATGCCGTTAAGGCCACCTTACGGGCGTCTGACGCCCGTAAGGTGGCCTTAAC
>NZ_JBHYIK010000088.1:0-19668 GCF_042739735.1 Amycolatopsis sp. NPDC059027
CCTTACGGGCGTCAGACGCCCGTAAGGTGGCCTTAACGGCACTTCGGGGGTCAGCGGTGGGTCGGCGTGGTGTCCACTGTGGACGTGTCGGTAGCGGTGGGCGAGCCCGCGGTGCTGGAGCTGCCGCTCGGCTTGCTCGACGGCGGCGTCGGCGTCGAACTCGGCGGGGTGCTGGGGCTGCCCGACGTCGGGCCGGTCGTGGTCGGGTTGCTCGAACTCGGCGGTTCGTCGCTCCGGCTGGTCGGCGTTCCGCCGCCCGGCGTCGTGTGGCCCGGGTTGCCCGGTTGCGGCTGGCCCGGCTGGGGTTGTCCGGGCTGCGGCGGGGCGGGCGGGACGACGACCGTCGTGGTCTCGTGGCCGTCCGCGCCACGGGAAACCACGGTGGTGGGGGCGCTGGACGACGACGAGCTGCCGGGCACCGGTTCCCCGGTGACGGTCATCGGCGCGCCCGGCACGGGCGAACCGGACACGACCTGGATGCCGGCGGGCGAGGTGCCCTGGCCGGGGCCGCCGGTACCGCCGGCGGTCGTGGTGCCGGAACCGGCGAACTGCGCGACCGCGGCGAACGCGGTCGCGACCACCAGGCCACTGACGCCCAGGACGACGTAGCCGGTGCGGCCGGCAAGCCCATTCGCTCCGGCCGGTGGGGCGACGGAGACGCGTGAGCTCGGATCAGACCCGTCGGGGCGGGACATACAGGCTCCTCGGGACGCTGGGGACGTACGGACTCTCGGGAAGAACAAAGCAATTGGCGGGCCCGGGCACCAGACCCGGAAGGCGGGACCCGGCGGGGAGGTTATCACCGCCGATGCCCGGTTCGGGGTGGAGACGAACGAGGACGCTCACCGTCCGGAGTCGCGGCGATGGGGAAGGATGGCCCTCGTGAGTGCAGACGTCAGGCTGACAGCGTGGGTGCACGGACGCGTACAGGGTGTCGGTTTCCGCTGGTGGACCCGGAGCCGCGCGCTCGAGCTCGGACTCGCCGGAAGTGCGCGGAATCTCCCGGACGGGCGTGTCGAGGTGGTAGCGGAGGGTGTTCGGGACCACTGTGAGCGGCTTTTGGCCGCACTGCGGTCCGGGGAATCACCCGGAAGTGTGGACCACGTCGTCGAGCGGTGGTCGGAGGCGAAAGGCGGCCTCACCGGCTTCGTCGAGCGCTAGCAAAGGTCCCTTGCTCTCCCGGCCCGTGATCAGCCCGCGACCTCGCGTGATCCAGTGGCGACTTCGTGTGATTGAACGGAGATCTCGCGTGATTGGGCGAGATCTCCGCTCAATCACGCGAGATCTCCGGCTGGGCACGCGAGATCTCCGGGCGGGACTGTTACGGGTGGGACGGAGGGGGTTGCTGTGGTGACCGGGGTTGTGCTAGGGCGCGCCGGAGGGGGCCGGGTCCCACGGGAGCCGGAGGCCGCCAGGTAACCTGGCCGGATCGAACAGCCAGTTTCCCGCGGCCGGAGGGTCGGCACCCAGTGCACCTGAAAAGCTTGACGCTCAAGGGCTTCAAGTCCTTCGCCTCGGCCACCACGCTGCGCTTCGAGCCGGGCATCACCTGCGTGGTGGGCCCCAACGGCTCGGGCAAGTCGAACGTGCTCGACGCGCTGCGCTGGGTGATGGGCACGCAGGGCGCCAAGGACCTGCGCGGCGGCAAGATGGAGGACGTCATCTTCGCCGGGACCGCGGGCCGCGCGCCGCTGGGCCGCGCCGAGGTCACGCTCACCATCGACAACACCGACGGCGCGCTGCCCATCGAGTACACCGAGGTCTCGATCACGCGCCGGATGTTCCGCGACGGCGCCAGCGAGTACGAGATCAACGGCGACCGCTGCCGCCTGATGGACGTCCAGGAACTCCTCTCCGACTCCGGTATCGGCCGCGAGATGCACGTCATCGTCGGGCAGGGCCAGCTGTCGGCCATCCTGGAGTCCAAGCCCGAGGAGCGCCGCGCCTTCATCGAAGAGGCCGCCGGCGTCCTCAAGCACCGCAAGCGCAAGGAACAGACCCTGCGCAAGCTCGCGAACATGCAGGGCAACCTCGACCGCCTCGGCGACCTCACCACCGAGCTGCGCCGCCAGCTCAAGCCGCTGGGCAAGCAGGCCGAGATCGCCCGCCGCGCGCAGGCCGTGCAGTCCGAGCTGCGGGACGCGCGGCTGCGGCTGCTCGCCCACGACCTGGTCACCCAGCGCGACGCCATCGCCAGGGAAGAGGCCGACGAGCGCGTCGCGCGCCAGCGTCGCGGCGAGGTCGAGCAGGCGCTGGAAGTCGTCGCCGCCGAGGAGACCGAGCTGGAGTCCTCGCTCGCCGAGGACGCGCCGAAGCTGACCGCCGCGCAGGAGAACTGGTACAAGCTGTCCGCGCTGGCCGAGCGGCTGCGCGGCACCGTCCGGCTCGCCGTCGAGCGGCAGCGGCACCTGTCGGCCGACGTCGAGGCGCAGACCGGCGGCCGTGACCCCGAGGAACTGCTCGAAGAGGCCGAACGCGTCGCCGAGCAGGAGCAGGAGCTGAACGAGGCCGTCATGGAGGCCCGTGAGCTGCTGGCGGAGACCGTCCTGCGGCGCGAGGACCTCGAACAGCGGGTCCAGGCCGCCGAACGTGCGCACTGGGCCGCCGTCCGCGCGATCGCCGACCGCCGCGAGGGGCTGGCGAAGCTCACCGGCCAGGTCGAGGCGTTGCGCAGCAAGAACGGCGCCACCTCCGACGAGATCGACCGGCTCACCGTGTCGCTCGACGAGGCCGCCGAGCGCGCCGAGATCGCCCGCGAGGAACTCGAAGAGGCCAAGGCCGAAGGTGGCGTCGAGGAATCCGACGACGCCGATCTGCAGCAGCGGCACGACTACGCGGTCGAGGCGAACAACGCCGCCAAGGCCCGCGTCGAGGAACTGGTCAAGGCCGAACGCGCCACCGAGCGCGAGATCGCCTCCGAGAAGGCTCGGGTCGACGCGCTGTCGATGGGGCTCAAGCGCAAGGACGGCGCGGGCGCGCTGCTCGGCGCCTCGCACGAGCTGCCCGGTCTGCTCGGTTCGGTCGCGGCGCTGCTGACGGTCGAGCCCGGCCACGAGGTCGCGCTGGCCGCCGCGCTGGGCCCGGTGGCCGACGCGGTCGCCGTCGCCGGGGGAGAAGAAGCCCTCGCCGCGCTGAAGTACTTGAAGGACAACGACTCCGGCCGTGCCGGGCTGGTGCTCGGCGCCCCTGAGTCCACTGTGGACACGGCGGGCTGGCCGTATCTCCCCGAGGGCGCCCGCTGGGCCCGCGAGGTCGTCACCGCCCCGCCGCAGCTGCGTCCCGCGGTCGAGCAGGCGCTGGAAAAGGTCGCGCTGGTCGCCACGCTCGACGCGGCGCGGAGCCTGGTCGCGGCGCATCCGGACGTCCGCGCTGTCACCGCCGATGGCGACGTCTTCGGCGCACGCTGGGCGGCCGGTGGTGGCACGCGCGCCGAGAGCGTCATCGAGGTGCAGGCCGCCGTCGACGAGGCGGCGGAACGCCTGAAGGCCGCCGAGGAGACGCTGGAGCGCACCGCCGCCGCGCTGGAAGGCGCCCGCGCCGAGCAGCAGGCGCGCCGCGAAGAGGTCGGCCAGGCCAAGGACGCGCTGGGCGAGGCCAAGGTGCGCAAGGCCCGCTCGTCGGAGCGGCTCAACCGGCTGCAGCAGGCGGCCCGGGTCACCGAGGCCGAGGTCGAACGGCTGCGCGCGCAGCGGACAAAGGTCGAGCAGAGCCGCGAGCAGGCGCTGGAACAGCTGGCCGAGCTGGAGGAGCGCCTCGCCGCGGTCTCCGACCAGCCCGTCGTCGAGGACCCGGACACCGCCGAGCGTGACGAGGCCGCCGAGCAGCTCACCGCCGTCCGGCAGGAGGAGATGGAGGCGCGGCTCGCGCTGCGTACCTCCGAGGAACGTGCCCGCGGCATCGCGGGCAAGGCGGAATCCCTGCGCCGCGCGGCTTTCGCCGAGCAGCAGGCCCGCGAGCGCGCCGCGAAGGCGAAGGCGGCCCGGCAGCGCGGCGCCGAGATCGCGAACGCCGTCGTCAACGCCGGGGAGATCGCGCTGGAGCGCATCGAACACTCCGTGCAGCGCGCGGCGGCCGAACGCGACGAGGCACAGGCGCAGCGGCAGACCCGCGAGACCGCGCTGACCGCCGTCCGCGGCAAGGTCCGCGAGCTGTCCGGCGAACTGGAGAAGCTGACCGACGCCGTGCACCGCGACGAGGTCCTCCGCGCCGAGCAGCGGCTGCGGCTCGAACAGCTGGAAGGCAAGATCGCCGACGACTTCGGGATCGGCCTGACGGATCTGGTCGCCGAGTACGGCCCGGACGTCCCGGTGCCGCCGAGTGCCGGCGAGGTCGCCGAGTACGAGGCGGCGAAGGAACGCGGCGAGGACGTCACCCCGCCGCCCCCGATGCCGTTCGACCGCGACACCCAGGCCCGCCGCGCCAAGCGCGCGGAGAAGGACCTTTCCTTGCTGGGCAAGGTGAATCCGCTGGCGCTGGAGGAGTTCGCGGCGCTGGAGGAGCGCTACAAGTTCCTCTCCACGCAGCTGGAGGACCTCAAGGACACCCGCAAGGATCTCGAAGAGGTCATCAAGCAGGTCGACGAGAAGATCCTCGAGGTCTTCGCCTCCGCCTACGCCGACGTCGCGCGCGAGTTCGAGACGGTGTTCGGCGTGCTGTTCCCCGGCGGCGAGGGCCGGATGGTGCTCACCGAGCCGGACGACCTGCTCTCCACCGGCGTCGACGTCGAGGCCCGGCCGCCGGGCAAGAAGGTCAAGCGGCTGTCGCTGCTTTCGGGTGGCGAGAAGTCGCTCGTCGCGGTCGGCATGCTGGTGGCGATCTTCCGCGCCCGGCCTTCGCCGTTCTACGTGATGGACGAGGTCGAGGCCGCGCTGGACGACACCAACATGCGGCGGCTGATCGGCCTGCTGGAGCAGCTGCGCGACTCGTCGCAGCTGATCATCATCACGCACCAGAAGCCGACCATGGAGATCGCCGACGCGCTCTACGGCGTCAGCATGCAGGGCGACGGCATCACCAAGGTCATCTCGCAGCGCCTGCGCGTCTCCGAAGAGGAACCCGTCCCCGCGAGCTGACGGCTTCAAACGCCCGAATGTGGCATTGGGTGCGTTGGACGCACCGAATGCCGCATTGGGGTTTCTCGGTAGGTGCGGGGGTGCGGTTTTGCTGGTGGGTGCTTTCTCGGGGGCTTGGTGGTGTGGTGAAGGGGTCCTTCGCGGCGTTGAGCGCCGGTAAGGAGGCCTTCACGGCATGCGGTGGGGTTCGGGGTGTGTGTCGTGAACGCTCCGTTCGGGACGTTGATCGTCGGCAACGGAGCGTTCGCGACATCGGGCGAATGGTGTCGGCGAGCGCGCGGTAAGTCCGAGGGACGCCCTGGGTGCATCCACCGCACCCAGGGACGCCCTTGTCGCACCTCAGGCCAGTGCACCGAAGGCGTCCTCCAGCACCTCCGGCAGCACACACGGCCCCAGAACCCTTAGCGAGAAAACCTCATTGGGGCGCTCGACCACGAGCTAGGCCGCCACCTCTTCCTTCGGCGGCTCGGTGTCGAGGGTGTTCGGGTCGGGGGTGCGGTGGCGTAGTGCCATCAGGCCGCCGACGACCAGCGTGATCACCACGCCCAGCAGCGTGTACCAGAACGTCGCGAGTGCGACGAGCGACTTCGTGTTGGCGCCGAACTGGATGTGGATCGCCGCGGTGGCCTTGTCGAACTTGACGAACAGGATGATGAACGCCATCCCGAGCACCGACGCCGCGAAGGCGACGATCGCGTCGGCCTGCCTGGCCCGTTTGATCAGCAGGCCGAGGAAGAACGAGCCGAGCAGCGCGCCGTAGGTGTAGCCGACGATGCCGAGGCCCTGCTGGATCACCGGGTCCTTGGAGTCGGTGAACAGCGAGGCGAACGCGGCGAACACGACCGCCCAGATGAGTGTCCACATACGACCGTGCCGGAGCAGCTTCGAGTCCTCGACGTTCCGCTTCGTGAAGCGCTGGTAGAGATCCGCGATGGTGGACGTCGAGAGCGCGTTGAGCGCCGAAGCGAGCGCGCCCATGGTGGACGCGAGGATGCCCGCGATGAGCAGCCCGGCCAGACCGACCGGCAGATCGTTCACGATGAAGTTCGGGAACACGTCGTCCGGCGCGCCCTTGCCCGCTGCGATGTTCACCGCCGTGGCGCCGGTCTTCCCGCCGGTGTAGACCCACAGCATCGCGCCCACCACGAGGAACAGCCCGAACTGGATGAACACCACGATCGACGAGCCGATCAGCGCGCGCTGGCTGTCGCGCAGGTTCCGGCAGGAGAGCAACCTGCCGACGATGAGCTGGTCGGCGCCGTGCGAGGCCATGGACAGGAACGCGCCGCCGATCACCGCGCACAGGAACGCGTACGGCTGGGTGAGCAGGTTCGAGGTGAAGTCGGTGAACTTGAACCGGCCCTGGTCCGCCGCGATGGTGGTCCAGCCGTCGGGCAGCTTCGTGGCCAGGAAGATGATCGCGCCGATCGCGCCGAGGATGTAGAGCGACCACTGGATGACGTCGACCCAGATCACCGACTTGATCCCGCCGACGAACGCGTACACCACGGTCAGCGCGGTCAGCAGCACGACGATGTGCCAGTACGCGGTGTGGATGCCGTAGTGGTCGAGGATCACCTTGATCGGGATCGCCCCGGCGAACAGCCGCAGGCCCTCCGCGAGCAGCCGGGTGACCACGAACGTCACCGACGCCGTGCCCTGCAGGCCCCGGCCGAACCGCTTGCCGAGGAACTCGTACGCGCTGACGTAGTTGCCCTTGAAGTACTTCGGCAGCAACACGAACGCGGCGATGGTGCGGCCGACGATGTAGCCGAACGCGACCTGCAGGAACAGGAACGCGCTGCCGAAGACGAGGCCGGGCGTGGAGATCACGGTCAGCGTGGACGTCTCGGTCGCCACCACCGAGAGCGTCACCGCCCACCACGGCATGCTGCGTTCACCGACGAAGTAGTCGTTGGCGGACTTCTGTCTCCGGCCCACCAGGACGCCGATGATCGGCATCGCGGCCAGATAGGCGACCACGATCGCCAGGTCGACGGGATTCATGGATTCTCCCTACCGTTGTGCGGCCTTCTCCGCTACCCGCATCCGGGTTACGGCGCCCCCCAGTGGGGCGGGAAGGTTCAGGGGGCCGGCGCCCGGCGTCAGCGCGCCGAGCAGCCGGGGGCCGCGCGCGCCGGTCGCGGACGGGACGCTGGCGGGCACGCCGCACCAGCCGAGCCAGCCCAGCAGCGCGGTCAGGTAGGCCTCCTTGCCCGCGCCGGGCAGGCCGAGGTCGTCGCTCGTCTTCAGGCCCGTCCCGGGCAGATTCCTGGCCAGCGCGGCCATCAGCGCCGGGTTGGCCGCGCCGCCGCCGGACACGATCACCGCGCCGACCCGGTGCCGCCGGCATTCCGCGGCGACGGTGGTAGCGGTGAACTCGGTGAGGGTCGCGAGGAGGTCCTCGGCGGACAGCGGCAGCAGGCCGGTCAGCGCGGCGTCGAGGTAGCCGGCGTGGAAGTACTCCTTGCCGGTGGATTTCGGTGGTGGCGCGGCGAAGTACGGGTCGGCGAGCAGCCGCGCGAGCAGCTCCGCGTGTACCGAGCCGCGCAGCGCGAAGCGGCCGTCGACGTCGCTGCTCTGGGCGCCGCCGGTGACCCGCGTCGCCGCGACGTCGAGCAGCGCGTTGGCCGGTCCGGTGTCGTAGGCGAGCACCTGACCGCCGGTGCGGACGACGGTGATGTTCGCGATCCCGCCCAGGTTGAGCGCGGCGACGGGACGGCCGGTCTCCTCGGCGAGCCCGGCCAGCCACAGCGCGTCGAGCGTGCTGGCCAGCGGTGCCCCTTGCCCGCCCGCCGCGATGTCGCGTACACGGAGGTCGGCGATCACCGGCAGTCCGGTGCGCTCGGCGATCCACGCGGGCTGCCCGAGCTGGAGCGTGCCGCGGGCCGTGCCGTTCTCGACCCAGTGGAAGACGGTCTGGCCGAGTGAGGCGATCAGATCGGTGTAGCCGCCGGCGAGTTCGCGGACACCACGGGCGGCCGCCTCGGCGAAGGCCTGGCCGACCTGCGTGTCGAGGCGGGTGAGCTGTTCGGCGCTGCACGGGTTCGGCGGCAGCGCGCCGAGCAGGCCCGCGCGGACGGGTTCGGGATAGGGGACGTCGAGCTCCCCGAGTGGGGTGAGCACCACGGTGCCGCCCTCGGCGTGGAGGTCGGCCGCCGCGACGTCGATGCCGTCGACCGAGGTGCCGGAGATCAGTCCGATCACGCGCAGTCCGTGGCTCGAGTGGGAGGTCATCCGAGTGGTCTAGTCCAGGTGAGCGAGGTGACGCAAGACATACGGTGAAGACTTCGCCTAATCGGAAAGCGCATTGTTGTCCATTGGCCGCGCATGGGGTGTGTCCGGTGGCCCCCGGGCGTGGATGCGAGGATGACGCACGTGGAAACCCCCTGGTTCTGGATCGTCGTCGTCGCTGTCGTCGTGCTGGTCGCCATCCTGGTCACCGGCCTGCTCATCGCGCGCAAGCGACGTATCAGCCTGGACGCCGCCCGCGACGCGGAACTCGAGCGGAAGCCGCGCGGTGGTGGCTATACCGCGAGCGGCGGGATCGCGCTGGCGCCGGGAGGAACGGCCGAGGCCGGGGAAAAGACCGCGGAAAAGGCCGAGGAGAAGCCGGAACCCGCTGCGCACCCGGTCGAGGACCGGCCCGAGGTCGACGGCCAGCCTGGGGTCGGGGACGACGCCGCGGTGCCCCGGGATTCGGACCAGCGCACGATGCGCGACGTCAAGCTCCCCGAGCCGGAGACGACCGAACCGGAGGTGGCTCCCCGGGAGGAGATCGCCCCGGCGTCCGGCAGGCTGGAGCGGCTGCGGGGGCGGCTGGCGAAGTCCCGCTCGATGTTCGGGCAGAGCCTGCTCGGCCTGCTCGGCGCCGGTGACCTGGACGAGGACTCCTGGCAGGACGTGGAGGACACGCTGCTGGTGGCGGACCTCGGCGCGGCGACCACGACCCACATCGTCGAGCGGCTGCGTGACGAGCTGGCCCGGCGCACCGTCCGGACCTCGGACGAGGCGCGGGCGGTGCTGCACGAGGTGCTCACCGCCGAGCTGTCCACCGACGGGCATCGCGCGGTGCGGGCGCTCCCGCACACCGTCGACGGTGCCAAGCAGCCGGCGGTCGTGCTGGTCGCGGGCGTGAACGGCACCGGGAAGACGACCACCACCGGCAAGCTCGCGCGGGTGCTGGTCGCGCAGGGCAGCAGTGTCGTGCTGGGCGCGGCGGACACGTTCCGCGCGGCGGCGGCCGATCAGCTCCAGACGTGGGCCGAGCGGGTCGGCGCGGAGGTCGTGCGTGGCAAGGAGGGCGCGGACCCGGCGGCGGTCGCGTTCGACGCGGTCAAGCGCGGGATCGACGCCGGTGTCGACGCGGTGCTCGTCGACACCGCCGGGCGGCTGCACACCAAGACCGGCCTGATGGACGAGCTGGGCAAGGTCAAGCGCGTCGTGGAGAAGCAGGCGAAGGTCGACGAGGTGCTGCTGGTGCTCGACGCGACCACCGGGCAGAACGGCCTCGCGCAGGCGCGGGTCTTCGCCGAGGTCATCGACGTCACCGGCATCGTGCTGACGAAGCTCGACGGCACGGCCAAGGGCGGCATCGTCTTCCAGGTGCAGCGCGAACTCGGCGTGCCGGTGAAGCTCGTCGGCCTCGGTGAGGGCCCGGACGACCTGGCCCCGTTCGAGCCCGGCGCCTTCGTGGACGCGCTGCTCGGCTGAGCTACGGCAGGACGATGCGTTCCCCGGTCCGGTAGTCCCGGATATCGGTCCCGGCGAGTACCTGGGCGCGGTGGATCGAACACAGCCGGTCCCGCATGGCGAGAAAGGTGCACTGCGTGGTGCCGACGAACGCGCGCGCACGGCATTTGGCCTTGATCCCATTCGACGAGAACTTGCCCGCGGTGGGAAATTTCTTGATGCCAGTGAACAACGGTGGGGTGTTCGCGGGCGGCGTATAGCGGTTCTTGATCCGGGGCCAGCCCTCGAACTGCTGGGCCGGCGTGGGAGGAATCGGGGGCATGGCGACAGCCTCGGCCGGTGGCTCCGGTGGCAGGTGGAAGACCTCGCCGCCGTCGGATTTCTTCAGTCCGAGCTTCTTGACCAGCTTCTCGGTCGGATGCTGGGTGCCTATGGTGATCTTCGCGGTGTGGTTGTCGGCCACGTACGGCTGAGCCCACCCGACACCTCGCAGGGTCGGCATCGCCCCGCGCTTCCCGGGGAGGTCGATGATCAGCGCGGTGACGAAGTAGTGGTCGCGGGGCAGTGTCACGTGGGCGGTGTCGCCGAGCACCATCGGGAACGTCGTGCCGGTCGTGGTGTCGTTGAACTTCTGGAAGGTCAGGATGATCGGTTTCCGGCCCTGCGCCAGGAGATGATGCCGGACGGCGAAGTCGACGTCGCTGGTTCCCTGCGCTCCGGCGACGGTGAGGTCGTGGCGCCGTACCGGCGGCGGAGCGGCGAACGGCGCCGGTGCTGGCGCGGCGATCCGTGGCCCGTCCACGACCCGATCGAAGATCCGGTCGAAACCTTTCTCCGCGAGGCGCTGCGCCAGCCAGATCAACGCGCCGACCAGAATGGGATCCATCAGGCGCCTCCCCTCGTCCCGCGGGAAGTCTAAGGCGCGTTTTCCGGGGACAGTATCGAATACGCCCGGATGGACGCTTCCGGAAACAGGGTGACGAATTCCCCGGCTATCGGGCACAATTCCGTCATGCCCGGTTGAGTCCGTTCCGCTCGTGCCCCTCCGTTCCGGTGTGCCACCGCGCCCCGCACACCGAACCGAGAGGACGATCATGACCACTTTGCACGGAGCGCTGGTGCGCCTGCGCCCGCTCACCACCGCGGACCGCTCCCGTGTCCGCGAAATCCTTGCCACGCCTGAGGTCTCCCGCTGGTGGGGCGATCCCGACCGCGAGGCCGACGACCTCGTCGACGAGGACGACGAGGACATCACCGTCTACGCCATCGAGTTCGGCGGCGAGACGGTCGGTGTCATCCAGAGCGTCGAGGACAACGACCTGCAGTACCGGCAGGCGGGCATCGACATCGCGGTGCACGCGGACTGGCACGGCCGCGGGATCGGCAGCGACGCCATCCGCACGCTCGCGGGGCACCTGTTCGCCAGCGGCCACCACCGGCTCACCATCGACCCGTCCGCCGCCAACGAGACCGCGATCCGCGTCTATCGCGGGCTCGGGTTCCGGCCGGTCGGCATCCTGCGTCAGTACGAACTCGGGACGGACGGCGTCTACCACGACGGCCTGCTGATGGACCTGCTCGTCGGCGAGCTGACGGAACGCGCGGTGTGACTAGTCCGCGGGGCGCTGGTCGATGACGCTCTGCAGCAGGACGGTGATCTGGTTCATGCCCAGATTGACCTTGGTGAACCCCTCGTCCACCTTGCGCTCGAGCCTGTCTAAGCGCTGGCCTTGTTCGAGCTGCGTTTCGCGGATGGCGTTCAGCAGGCTGGTGTGTCCGTTGAGGGTTTCCCGAAACTCGGCGACGTCGCGGGCTGCCGCGTTGGCGAGCACATGGGCGGCGGTGGAGTCCTGCCGGAGCTGCGCCATTTGCCGCTCCAGCGAGTCCATGCGTGCTTCGAGTTCTTCGAGGCTGGCCACGGTCGTCAGCCTAACGGACACGTCGGCGGACTCAGCTCCGGCGGGTACGCGATTGATTACGCGCGGTTATTCGCTCAGTGACCAGTCGGCTGACTTCCGGCCAGGCGACGCGTCCTTCATCGAGCTGGGTGACGACCGGCTCGCCGGAGTAGGCCGTCAAAGGGTTACGCCGGGTCGGCGGGGAGGTCGAAGACACCGAGTTTGTGGCCCTGTGTATGGGAATCCCATTCCGCGTGGGTGAAGGAGAGAGTGCCCGCGTCAGGGCGGAGTGAGTTGCGGACGAGGACCTCGTTCTCGGTGAGCAGGACTTCGACACAGCTGCTGCCGTTGTCGGAGTACTTGGTCCACACGTTCGGCTGCAGAGACATGGGCGGGGACTCGATTCGCTAGCGGGTGCTGAACTCCTCCAGCATATCGAGGCTTGTCAGTGGATCGAGAGCCTTGAGCCGGACGTCATCGAACTTCATAGTCGCTTCGGCAACCGCCGAATCGCGATCGAAGAACTGGTCTCCCAGTGTCGTGTCCACGCTGGCGATCTCGTCGATCTGGTCGTCGAACTTGTAGATGGTCACCGTGGCCCCGATGAGGTAGTGCTCACGGGTGTCGAGCGGCAGCACCTGCACGGTGACATTGGGACGTTCGCGGCAGAGCTGGGCGACGTGCTGGAGCTGGCGGCGCCGAACCTCTTTGCCGCCAACGTTTTTGTGCAAGGCTGCCTCGCCGATCACGGCCCACAGTTCAAGCGGCTGCTCGTCGCGGATCAGGGCGTCGGCAAGGCTCAGCCGGAACCGCAGCCGGGTCTCCAGTTCCTTGGTGACATGGCCGGTCGGGGCCATGATCGCGCGGGCGTAGTCCGCCGATTGCAGCACCCCGTGGAACACTTCGGGGCTGTAGTGGCGCATGCTCCTGGCCGCCTTGATCAGGTCGGCCGCGCGACGCTGATGCGGCTGGATGTCGGTGCCGCCGGTGACCCGGCCGACTTTCCGGTGCGCCTCCTTGTTGAGGGCCAGGAGGTCCGCGGTCTGGTCCTCCGGCATGCCGTAGAGCCGCAGCAGCGCGGTGAGATCGCCGTGGCTGATCTTGGTCCGGCCCTGCTCGATGTTGCCCATGGTCGTGACGGTGCAGCCGAGTGTCTCGGCGGCGGTTTCCCGGCTGACCTTCGCCTCCGTCCGCATGCGCTTGAGTGTCGCGCCGATCTGGATGCGCTCGGCGGTGCGGAGCTGGCCCTGTGCCATGACTTCACCCTTTCAGGTGCGAGACAAATTCCTGTACGCACCTTAGCCTAGTCGTCGCAGGTCGGAAACCTGCGAAGGCAAGCGTAGGCATCAGGCAGTTACCCGATAGAGGAGCACGGCATGTCACACAGCGGAGTCGAAGTCAGCGCCTGGGTCCGGATCGACAACTGCGGCATCGAGTACCGCCTGTGCGACGGCGCGGTCGAATTCTCACTCGGCGGGCGGATGGACGGGTTCCAGTTCGACGCCACCGAACGCGGTCTGGAGCAACTCGTCGAGACCGGCTCACAGGCGCTACGCGCCCTTCGCGCGGCCGGTCAGGACAGCCCCGGTCTCTGAAGGTCACCTTCAGGGACCTAGACGCCCTCATGGTGGCCTTCAGAGACTTACGCGTCGACGCTCACGAGCCGTTTGACGTCGCCCATCGCCGTCCGCTGTCAGGGTCGGCATGCCAGATGAGTTGCTCATCAGGGGTGATCGTGAGACCGAACTCGTGGCACGCGGGTTCCTTCAGTGCCGTCCAGTCTTCCCAAGCCATCTCGACGTTCTGCCACAGGGAGGTGGGGCCGGCCTCGCGAACCGGGCGCAGGCCGTCTTCACCAGGTTGGCGAGCGACTTCGCACCAGGAACCGTCCGGCGACGCCAGGTAGGTGACGGGTTCGCCGGCGTCGTTCATCCGGACGCTGCGGAACATGCCGGCCGGCAAGCTCAGCTGGGCCACGAACGCGAAACCTCCCTCCAGTGCGGCCGGATCCACCGCTGTGCTCCTGGTGGTGGGCCGGTCCGCGCTCGGCTCGGGGCGAGGAGCGCCCGTGACAGGGCCCGCGGCTGTGCGTCGTCGCATGAAGCAACCCCACCACGGCAGGAAACGGCCCTGGAGGGTCGGCCGCGCTGATTCCCGGTACAGGGCGGCCAGATTGCCGGCGCCGAGCGGCCCTTCGACGTGCGCGAGCACCATGCCGCCCGGGCGGAGTTCGTGAATCCACGGGGCCGGGACGGTGGGGACCGAGCAGGTGGCGATGATGCGGTCGAAGGGGCCAAGGTGCGCCAGGTCGGCGGCACCGTCGGCGGCTACCAGAGACGGGTGGTAGCCCAGCTGGTCCAGTCGCGCCCGCGCGGTGTCGACGAGGCCGGCGTCGATGTCCACGGAACATACCTGGCGGCTACCGAGCCGGTGAGCGAGCAGCGCGGCGTTGTACCCGGTGCCGGTGCCGATCTCGAGGATTCGCATTCCGGCGCTGACGTCGAGGAACTCCAGCATCCGGACCATCAGGTCGGGTTTTGTCGAACTGCTCACCGGGATCTGGACACCGCGGTCGGCGTAGGACGCCACGTCGGTTACCAGAGTGGTGGGCGAGTAGACCAGATCCAGCCATTGCCGGGTGCTCACGGTGTCGTGGGGTTCGTGCAGCACCCAACGCGACGGCCGGGCGCTGGTGTCTTGCAGGTAATACTTCGGCACGAACACGTGGCGAGGTACCGAAACCAGTGCTTCGTACCAGGCAGGTGAACGTAGGTCGCCGCGGTCTGTCAGATCCTGTGCGAGCTGTTGCGCGTGCGCCCGCCAGACGGGAGTCTCGACCCTCATCGTCCTGCTGTCCTCCCTCGTGCCAGCAGGGTGACCAGGCTTTCGGTGATCGGCACGCCCGCCTTGTTCTCAAGGAAGCCGTACTGCCCTCCGACATTGCATTCGAGCATGGTCACGACCTCGCGTTCGCCGGGTTCGTGTGCATCAGGTCCGAGAACCAGGTCGAACGCACCGTAGACGATGCCGAACTCGGCCATGAACATCCTCAGACCGGTGGCGACCGTTTCTGGTAATTCGATGACTTCGTAGGACAGCGCGGGAAAGTCCGAGCGCCAGTCGATGTGGGACGCGGCTGACCCGGCCGTGAGGGCGACAGCGTGGATCTTGCCGTCAACCACGACAGCACGGCATTCCCGCACTTTGGGGACCCAGTGTTGAAGGTGGGTAGCCGTTACGTCGACACCACGAAGATCCGCGAGATCATCGGATGTCAGCGGGTGGGTGTAGCCCATTTTGTACGTGCTGTCTTCGAAGATCAGGTTCGTGGTGAGCGGCTTGGCCACCAGTCCTGTCGACGAAGACCGCGCGAATCGGCGCACCGCGTCCGGTCTGTTGGTTATGAGCGTCGGGGGGATCCGTAAGCCGCAGCGTGCCGCGATGGCGTATTGCAACGGTTTGTACGCCGCAGTCGCGGCCAGATCGGGCCTGTTGACCCACAGCACGTTCGGCAGAGCCAGGAGAATGCCGGTCAAGCCGATCTTCGCTTCCCTGCGAGCGTAATCCGCTTCCACGGGCGTCATACCTTCAGGCATCCGGAAGAGCCCAGGGGACCGGACCCAGATGGACTTGATCGACGCGAGGTCGGCGGCGTGCTGGTCGGTGCGCAGGCAGCCTTGCCACGCCCCGTTGCGGAACTCGGCGTCCACCGTCAACTGCTGAGGAAACCAGGCCAGGTCGACGCGCATCACGTGCCTGCCGCGCTCGACCAGACCGGTGATGACGGCGTCCGCGGTGCGATCGAATTCCTGGGCGAGTACCAGGATCGTCACGCGGTCACTTCTGGGGTTTCGGGACGTCCGGGACTGTTTCCCAGTCGTAGTCCTTGGACGGTCCCTCATCGCCGTCCTTGTGGTTGACCGTGGTCCATTCGAGCTTGTTCAGCAGGGGCGCGGGCAGGCCAGTGGCGACATCGATCGAGACTTGCCGACGAGGGCAGTACCGGGTGGCAGCCGGCTGGCGGGGAACTCCGAGTTCGGTCAGCCATCGCAGCCCGAAGGGACGTGTCGACGGCGCTGACGGCGGCTCGCTCACGGCGGGCACCTCGAAACCCGATGGCGCGGTGGGAAACCGCTCGGAGACCGATACCAGCGGATCATCAGCGAAGCGCGAACCAGCCACGGCTGTCCCTCCCTGCCAAGGGTGCTCAAATCGAGCGTAACCGTGACTCCCGCGTAGAGCTATCACCGCAAAGAGGGCCGCTTAGGCGTCGGCTTCTTGGAGGTGCGCGCCCAGTGTCTTGGCGATGCGCTGGACGGCGGGTGCGATGTGCGCCACCGCGTCGGCGGTGAGCCGCCCGGACGGGCCGGACACCGAGACCGCGGCGGGCACCGGAGCGCCGGGGACGGCGACCGCGACACACCGGACGCCGAGTTCCTGCTCCGCCTCGTCGAGCGAGTAGCCCTGCTGCGCGATCTTCTCCAGTTCCCGCAGCAACGCGTCGGGCTCGGTGAACGTGTGCTCGGTGTAGGCGGGCATGCCGGTGCGGGAGAGCAGCGCCGTGACGTCCTCGGCGGGCAGCTGGGCCAGCATCGCCTTGCCGACACCGGTGCCGTGCGGCAGCAGCCGCCTGCCCACCTCGGTGAACATCCGCATCGAGTGCTTCGAAGGCACCTGCGAGACGTAGACGACCTCGTCGCGTTCGAGGACCGCGAGGTTCGCCGTCTCGCCGACCTCCTCGACCAGCTCGGCCAGCAGCGGCCGCGCCCAGGTGCCGAACTGCATGCTCGCGTTCTCGCCGAGCCGGATCAGGCGGGCGCCCAGCGCGTACCGCCGGTTGGTGTTCTGCCGGACGTAGCCGAGGTCGACCAGGGTGCGGATGAGCCGGTGGATGGTCGGCATCGGCAGCCCGGACAGCGTCGCGAGCTCGGACAGGCTCGCCTCACCGCCGGTGTCCGCGAGGTGTTCGAGCAGGTCGAACGCGCGTTGCAGGGACTGGACGCCGCCATCTTTCACTGCCACGGGTGGCTCTCCTAACGTTCACGTTGAGCTTCCGCTATGCAGAAACTATAGTCCGATATGTAAAAACCGTATGGACGTCTTTCTTCACGATCCGGGGTGTTTCGCATGTCTGAAGTCCAGGTGCTCGGTGATCCGGTCGAGCGTGGTGACGAGATCCTGACGCCGGACGCGCTCGCGTTCCTCGCGGGCCTGCACGACGCCTTCGCCGCGCGGCGCGACGAGCTGCTGCTGGCGCGGGGCAAGCGCCGCGAGGAGGCCAGGACCACCGGGAAGCTCGACTTCCTGCCCGAGACCAAGGCGATCCGCGAGGGCGACTGGCAGGTCGCCGGCGCGCCGCCCGCGCTGCGCGACCGGCGTGTCGAGATCACCGGCCCGACCGAGCGCAAGATGACGATCAACGCGCTGAACTCCGGCGCCAAGGTGTGGCTCGCCGACTTCGAGGACGCCAACACGCCGCACTGGGCGAACGTCGTCTCCGGCCAGGTCAACCTCGCCGACGCGATCCGCGGCACGATCAGCCTCGACTCGAACGGCAAGCACTACGAGCTGAAGTCCGATGTGGAGCACGCGACCATTGTGGTCCGTCCGCGTGGCTGGCACCTCGACGAGCGGGGTCTGTCCTTCGGCGGCCGTCAGGGTGTCGGCGCGCTCGTCGACTTCGGGCTGTACTTCTTCCACAACGCCGCCGAGCTGCTCAAGCGCGGCAAGGGCCCGTACTTCTACCTGCCGAAGATGGAAAGCCACCTCGAAGCGAGGCTGTGGAACGACGTGTTCACCCACGCCGAGAAGGCGCTGGGCATCGAGCACGGCACCGTCCGCGCGACCGTGCTGATCGAGACCATCCCGGCCGCGTTCGAGATGGAGGAGATCCTCTACGAACTGCGCGAGCACGCCTCCGGCCTCAACGCCGGCCGCTGGGACTACCTGTTCAGCGTGATCAAGTACTTCCGCGACGCCGGTGAGAAGTTCGTGCTGCCGGACCGCAACTCGGTCACCATGACCGCGCCGTTCATGCGTGCCTACACCGAGCTGCTGGTGCGCACCTGCCACAAGCGCGGCGCGTTCGCGATCGGCGGGATGGCCGCGTTCATCCCGAGCAAGGACCCGGCGGTCAACGAGGGCGCGTTCAAGAAGGTCCACGACGACAAGGCGCGCGAGGCGGGCGACGGCTTCGACGGCTCCTGGGTCGCGCACCCGGGCATGGTTTCGCTGTGCCGTGAGGAGTTCGACAACGTCCTCGGCGAGAAGCCGAACCAGCTCGACCGCACTCGCGACGAGGTCAGCGTGACCGCCGAGCAACTGCTCGACGTCGCGTCGACGCCCGGTGCCGCGACCGCCGCGGGCCTGCGTGCCGCGGTGGACGTCGGCATCCGCTACATCGCGTCCTGGCTCGGCGGGAACGGCGCCGCGGCCATCCACAACCTGATGGAGGACGCGGCGACCGCGGAGATCTCGCGTTCGCAGGTGTGGCAGTGGGTCAAGAACGGGACCACTTTGGACAGTGGCGACGTCGTGACCCGCGAGCTGGTGCGTGGTGTCGTGGCCGAGGTCCGCGGTGAGCTGACCGCGGAGATCAAGTCCGAGCTGCTCGACCCGGCGGTGGAGCTGTTCGAGCAGGTCGCGCTGGCCGACGAGTTCCCGGACTTCCTCACCCTGCCCGCCTACGAGCGGATCAAGTAGTGCCCGGACGTCTTCCCGAAGACGTCTACGCCGCCGCCGACGCGCGCCTGGCTTCGGCCGACGCGCGCGTCGCGGCGGCGTACCCCGGCGAGGCGCCGGGGCGTCAGCCGGTCCACACGGTGTACGTCCCGGCGTCGCAGTACCGCGCCCGGTTGGTCGCGGACTGGGGCAAGCAGGCCATGCGCGTGTTCGTCGAACAGGGCGAACTCCTCGGCCTGGCCCCGGAAATCGCCGACCGGGTGCGGGAAAAGCTGCTCACTGAGCCGATCGAGGACCTGCGGATCGACTTCGAGGACGGCTACGGCCGGGTGCCCGACGACGTCGAAGACGCGGCGGCGCTCGCGGCAGGGCGGACTCTGGCCACCACCGGCGGGACGCCGTTCGTCGGGATCCGGTTCAAGAGCTTCGAAGCCGCGACGCGACGGCGCGGAATCCGGACGCTGGACCTGTTCCTGTCCGGGCTGCTTGAGAACGGACCGTTGCCGCCTGGTTTCGTGGTGACGTTGCCGAAGGTGACCGCCGTCGAGCAGGTCTCGGTGGCGGCGGACGTCATGGCGAGCCTGGAATCCGCGTACGGCCTTGCCGAGGGGACGTTGCGGTTCGAGGTCCAGATCGAGACGTCTCAGTCCATTGTGGACACCGATGGCACGGTGGCGGTCCCGCGGATCATCCGTGCCGCCGCGGGCCGGTGTTCGGGGCTGCACTACGGGACGTACGACTACAGCGCCGGGCTCGGGATCAGCGCCGCGTACCAGAGCATGGACCACCCGGCGGCCGATTTCGCCAAGCAGGTCATGCAGGTCTCGGCGGCGGGCACCGGGGTCCGGTTGTCCGACGGCTCGACCAACCGTCTGCCGATCGGCGACGCGCTTCCCTCGGCGTGGGCCGAACACCAGCGACTGGTGCGCCGATCGCTGGAACGTGGGTTCTACCAGGGCTGGGACCTGCACCCGCATCAGCTCCCGACGCGCTACGCGGCGACGTACGCCTTCTTCCGCGAAGGCTTCCTCGCAGCCGTGACGCGGCTTCGCGACTACGTCGACAAGGTCGACAGCGGCGTCCTCGACGAGCCCGCCACCGCGCAGGCCCTGGCGTCGTATCTCTTGCGGGGCTTGGATTGCGGAGCCCTGGCCGCGTCCGAACTCCCCTTCGACCGCGCCACCCTCGACCGCTACGCCCGCCGCGTGAGCTGACGTCGCAAGTCCGTGAATGCCACATTGAGGGACTCAGAGTCCCTCAATTTGGGGGTTAAGGGCCGAGAACCGGGGCCGGGGGGGGGCCCCGCGGGGGGGGCGGGCGGCGCC
>NZ_JBHYIK010000088.1:19678-35002 GCF_042739735.1 Amycolatopsis sp. NPDC059027
CCCCAAGCCCCCCACTCCCCCACCCACCGACTCAGAGTCCCTCAATGTGGCATTCACGGACCTTCACCGGGCCCAGTCGGGGACCCAGGCGTCGGCAGCGGACGTCGCCTGGTGCCGGGAGTGGAGGTAGTCGAGGAAGCTCGCCAGGACGGGGTGGGGGTTGTCCGCTCGCCAGACGACCCGGAGCGGGTAGACCAGGACCGGGTCGACGATCGGGACGCGGCGCAGGTCGTAGCTTTCCGGCCAGAGATAGCGCGTCCCCTCGCCGATGAACGTGGCGCGCGAGGGTGACGTGGCGATCTCGGCGAGACGCGTCTCGATCCCGAAGACCGGCCCGGTCATGTCGATCGTGAGCCCGAACGCCTTCGCCAGATCCTCGTAGTAGCCGATCGGCTCATCGGTCATCCCGGGCATCCAGATCGGGTGCCCGGCGAGTTCGGCAGGGGTCACGGCCGAGAGGCCCGCCAGCGGATGCCGGGGGCCGACCAGGATTTCGTGCCGGTCGTCGATGACACGCGCCGACCGCAGCCCGGCCGGAGCCCTGAGCCCGAAGTCCCGCAGGGAACGGAAGGTGGCGTCGATGGTGCCCGCGCTGACCTCGGCCAGCGCCGTCGGGGCGTCGGAGCTGGTCAGGGCGACGACATCCAGCTCGATGTCCGGATGTTCCTGGTAGAAAGCGCGCAACACGGTGGAAGGCGCGACACGACGGCTGACGACGTCGACCCGCAACGCCCGGCGCCCCGGAGTCACGGCCGCGGTGGCGCGCTCGGCGGCGCGCAGAAGCTCACGGGCGTGGGGGAGCAGCGCCTGCCCGTCGACGGTGAGGCGCGCGCCCCTGGCCGTCCGCACGAAGAGTTGGACGCCGAGTTCCCGTTCGAGGTTGGCGACTCGCCGCGACGCCGCTTGCTGGGTGACTTCCAGTTCGTCGGCGGCGGCTTGGAACTGGCCCGTGTCAGCGACGGCGAGGAAGGTACGAACCGCGACGAGATCCACGGAGAGAACGTAGCGCCACAACGTTCTGTTGTGACACGCCGCTCGATCCGTTGTTGGTGCCATCGCCCGCCGATCGGCTTCCCTTTCCCCGGAAACAGGGGGTGGACATGGGCCGGGCGTTCGGGTGGTTGTGGGCCGCGTACGCGGTCAGCGCGTACGGGACCGGGCTCGGGTTCGGCGCGTTCTCGGTCGTCGCGATCGTGGTGCTGCACGCGGGCTCGGCGGAGGTCGCGGCGTTGTCGTCGTCCGGGCTCCTGATCGGGGCGTTGCTGGCGGTCCCGCTCGGGCCGTGGATGGAGTTCCGTGCCAAACGGCCGGTCATGATCGTGACGGACGTCGTCCGCTTCGCGGCGTTGGCGACCCTGCCGCTCGCCTACTGGCTGGACGTGTTGTCCTTCGCGCAGCTTCTGGTGATCTCCGTCGTCACCGCGGCGGCGAAGATCGCGTTCACCGCCGCCGGCGGCGCGTATCTCAAGACGATCGTCCCCGCCGACAGGCTTCTGGTGGCCACCAGCCGGTTCGAGTCCACCACCTGGTCGGCCACGGTCGTCGGACCGCCCGTGGGCGGCGCCGTCATCGGGCTGCTGGGGCCGGTGGCGACCGTGGTCATCGACGCGGTGAGTTACCTTCTCTCGGCGCTCGGCATCATCGCGATCAGGCAACCCGAGCAGCCCGCGCCGCCGAAGACGTCGACGCGTCGGTGGAGCGACATCGTCGAGGGCTGGCGGTACATCCTCGCCCACGACACGCTGCGCCGGCTGTTCCTGAACACCATGCTGGTCAACGGGTTCATCATGGCCGGTGAGCCGCTGTTGTCGGTGCTGATGCTCTCCCACCTGGGATTCGGAGTCTGGGAGTACGGGCTGGCGTTCGCCGTTCCGTGCATCGGCGGCCTGATCGGCTCACGGCTCGCCCGCCGCGTCGTCGCGCGCTGGGGTGAACAACGGGTGCTGCGGGTCTTCGGCACGCTGCGCGCCTGCTGGCCGCTGGGACTCGCGTTCATTCAGCCGGGCGTGGCCGGGCTGGGGATCGTGATGGTCACCGAGTTCGGGCTGATCGTCTGCGCGAGCCTCTTCAGCTCCGTCTCGTCCGCCTACCGGTTGAACCACACCGAAACCGACCGGCGCGCCCGGGTGCTCACCGCGTGGTCGATCAGCACCAGCACGAGCATCGCGGTGCTCACCATGTCGTGGGGTCTCCTGGCCCAGCTCACCGGGCCGCGAGCGGCCCTCGCGCTGGCCGGGATCCTGTTGCTGGGCACGCCTTTCCTGCTGCGACGCCGGTCGACGCCGAACGTGCCCGGCGTTCGACCCGGGAAAAGGCAGAGGGGGCGCCAGGAGAGACGCCCCCTCAAGTGCTGATCACCCGGCTTTGTCCTGGTGGTGTACCGACAACGCGACGAACGCCAGCATGGCGAGCTGGCCTCCGATCGTTCCCGCCGTCGCCCACGTCGGAAAGGTCGCGGGGACCACTTCCAGGGTGAGCACGGGACCGAGGACGGCCCCGAGCACGACCAGCGCGTCGAGAATCGTGACGAGCAGTCGTCGGGTCTGGCTCGACGGCACCGCCATCTCCGCCTTCACCTCGGACGTCTCGATCCTGACGCGTGCGAACCGGGTCGGTGTGTCTTCCCGGTCCGTCCTTACTCCCTGGGGCGTGGACTCCTCCGCGCCCGCGATTTCGGTACCCATGCGTCGTACCCTTTCCCACTGTTTCGCCGGGTCAACGGCCTGATGTCAGCCATCGAGCCCGGCGATCTCGCCGGCAACCGGACGGTGCGGCGCCCCCGCGTCGCAGCAGTCGTCCGGTCTTGCCCTCGCACGGGGAAGTGAGTGGTCGCACTTCCGTGGCGCCGTCGCATGGAAACGGTCCTGTGTCAGGGCTTTGCCCGCTCGGGAGGAACGGACCGGCTGAACTCTACGGTCAGCCTGGACAAGATCACAACCCATCGCGCACATATTCGCTGCAAAAAATGTGGAGAAACCGTGGTTGATCTGCCACGATGAGGCTGCGGCACGCTGTCGCAGGGAAGGAGCGGCATGACCTCCGCCGAGAAGACCGAGACCGGGCGTCCCGCCGCCGTCGAACGCGTCAACGTCGCGCTGATCGCCGAGGCGGCCGGCGCGCTGGGCAAGCTTCAGGAGCGCACCGGCCTGAAAAAGGTCGACCTGGTCAACCGGGCGCTGCTGATCTACGAGTTCGTCGACGCCGAACTGCGGGCGGGCAACCAGGTCCTGGTGCGCGATCCGGACGGGCGGGACCAGCTGGTCAAGATCTTCATGTGACTGTCCCGGCCTGCCGGGCTTTGGAGGAAAGCACAAAGAAGACGGCCGTTCTCCGGGGTCAGGTTTTGTACTCCGGCACTGTTGGCGCTGTGCCGCTACTTGGCGTCTACTGGAGCATCGACCCTGTGAAGGAGCTCCAGCGTGGATTTCCTGCGGCCCGCTTCCCTCGCCGACGCACTGGCCGCGAAGGCCGGACATCCCGACGCGGTGCCCATCGCGGGCGGCACGGACGTCATGGTGGAACTCAATTTCGACCACCGGCGCCCGGCTGCGTTGCTGGATCTGAACCGCGTTCCCGAACTGGCCGACTGGTCCACTTCGGACGGCCAGGTCCGGCTCGGCGCGGGCGTCCCGTACACCCGCGTGATCACTGAGCTGGGTGAATTGCTGCCCGGTTTGGCGATGGCGTCGCGGACCGTCGGATCGCCGCAGATCCGCAACCGGGGCACGGTCGGCGGCAACCTCGGCGCCGCTTCGCCCGCCGGGGACACGCATCCCGTGCTGCTCGCGCTCGGCGGCCGGGTCGAAGTCGCCTCCGTGCGGGGGAAACGGACGTTGGCCGCCGAGGACTTCTATCGCGGGGTCAAACGCAACGCGCTCGAACCGGACGAGCTGATCACGGCGATCCTCCTGCCCGCGGCGGCGGGTCCGCAGCAGTTCGCCAAGGTCGGGACACGCAACGCGATGGTCATCGCGGTCTGCTCGTTCGCGCTGTCCCTGCGGCCCGATCGGGCGGAGGCCGGCGCCGCGATCGGCTCCGCCGCACCGACTCCGTGCCGGGCGCGGGCGGCCGAAAGGTTCCTCGAAGCGGAGCTGGCCTGGACGTCGCGGGCGCCGCTGACGGACTCCGTGAAACGCCGTTTCGGCGAGCTGGTGGCCGAGGCCGCCTCGCCGATCGACGACGTCCGCGGCAGCGCCGCGTATCGCAGGCACGCATTGTCGGTCATGGCCCGGCGCACGCTGGGCTGGGCCTGGGACGAGTTACGGGGGAGTGAACGCTGGTGCGCGTGAACGTGACGGTCAACGGCGAGCGGCGGCAGGCCGACGACGTGTGGGAGGGTGAGAGCCTGCTCTACGTGCTGCGCGAGCGGCTCGGCCTCCCCGGCTCGAAGAACGCTTGTGAACAGGGCGAATGCGGCTCCTGCACGGTGTATCTCGACGACGTGCCGGTGTGTTCGTGCCTGGTCGCGGCCGGGCAGGCCGAGGGCCGCGAGGTGCGCACGGTCGAGGGACTCGCCGACGGCGGCACCCTGCACCCGGTCCAGCAGTCCTTTGTGGACGCCGGGGCGGTGCAGTGCGGGTTTTGCACACCGGGTCTGGTGGTAGCCGCACACGACCTGCTGAACCGGGTGCCGGAGCCGAGCGACGAGGAGATCCGCGAGGCGCTGGCCGGGAACCTGTGCCGCTGCACCGGGTACGAGAAGATCCTCGACGCGGTGCGGCTCGCCGCGAAGGGAAGTGTCGCATGAGGACGGTCATCGAGAACGCCGCGATCGCCACGGTCACCGGTCCCGAGTACGACAAGGGCCACGTCGTCATCGAGGACGAGCGCATCGCCGCCGTCGGTGCGGGCGCGGGTCCCGCCGAGGCCGACCGGCGTGTCGACGCCTCGGGCTGCCTGGTCACGCCCGGCCTGATCAACACCCACCACCACCTCTACCAGTGGGCCACCCGCGGGATGGCCGCCGACCACACGCTGTTCGAATGGCTCACCGCGCTCTACCCGGTCTGGGGGAACCTCGACGCCGCGATCACGCACACGGCCGCCACCGCCGGGCTCGCGCGGCTGGCCACGACCGGCTGCACCACCGTCGCCGACCACCACTACGTCTTCCCCCGCGACGCGGGCGACCAGGTCGAGGCGCTCGCCTCCGCGCGCGAGCGGATCGGCGTGCGGCTGCACGTCGTGCGTGGCTCGATGGATCGCGGTGAATCGCAGGGTGGGCTGCCGCCGGACAACCTCGTCGAGGAGACCGAGGCCGCGTTGCTCGGTACCGAGGACGCCATCGACCGCTTCCACGACACGTCCCCGAACGCGCACGTCCGGATCGCCGCGGGCCCGTGTTCGCCGTTCACCGTCACCGAGCCGTTGATGACCGGAGCTGCGGAGCTGGCTCGCCGCAAGCAGGTCCGGCTGCACACGCATCTCGCGGAGACCGTCGACGAGGAACGGCAGTGCCTCGAAGAGAACGGCTGCACCCCTGCCGAGTACGCCGACAAGCTCGGCTGGCTCGGCGGCGACGTCTGGCTCGCGCACACCATCCACCTCGCCCCCGAGGCCATCCGCCGCCTCGGCGCCACCGGGACCGGGGCGGGCCACTGCCCGACGTCGAACGGCCGCATCGGCGCCGGGATCGCGCCCGTGCGCGAGCTTCTCGACGCGGGAGTGGCGGTCGGGCTCGGGGCGGACGGCGCGGCGTCCAACGAGTCCGGCGGGCTGGGCGAGGAGCTGCACCAGGCGCTGTTGCAGGCGAGGCAACGCGGCGGGCCGCGTGCGCTGACCACGCGCGAGGCGTTGTGGATGGGCACGATGGGCGGGGCGCGCTGCCTCGGGCGGGAACGCGAACTCGGCTCGATCGAGCAGGGCAAACTCGCGGATCTCGTGGTGTGGGACCTGAACGGGCTGCACTACGCGGGCATCGAAGACCCGGTGGCCGCGCTGGTACTGGGCACGACGCCACCGGTGCGGCGGCTGTTCGTCGGCGGGCGCCAGGTGGTGAGCGACGGCCTGCTCGACCACGCCGACGAGCCGTCGATCGCCCGCGAACTCGCCGCGGCGAGCGCCCGGCTGCGGGAACGGCGATGACCACCACGGAGGCGGCGGCCGGGACCGCGAGCGGGGTCGGTGCCAGCCCGCAGCGGCCCGACGGCGTCGGCAAGGTCCGCGGCGAGTTCG
This sequence comes from Amycolatopsis sp. NPDC059027, assembly GCF_042739735.1. Classification (NCBI taxonomy): domain Bacteria; kingdom Bacillati; phylum Actinomycetota; class Actinomycetes; order Pseudonocardiales; family Pseudonocardiaceae; genus Amycolatopsis; species Amycolatopsis sp. NPDC059027. The sequence goes on from NZ_JBHYIK010000088.1 coordinate 25,853, forward strand.
CCTACGCGTCCGACCTGTGGCACGAGGACATGCTGTGGGGCGCGACGCTGCGCAGCCCGCATCCGTACGCGCGCATCACCGGCATCGACATCGCGGAAGCACTTGCGGTGCCTGGGGTTTACGCCGTGCTGACGCACGAGGACGTTCCTGGCGTGAATCGCTACGGCCTCGAACACGCCGACCAGCCGGTGCTCGCCGACGACGTCGTGCGCTACCAGGGCGAGCCGGTCGCGCTCGTCGCCGCCGACCACCCGGAGACCGCGCGCCGCGCGATCGCCCGGATCTCCGTGACCTACGACGTGCTGGCCCCGGTGACCGACGCCGAATCCGCCGCCGCCGGGGAAGGGGCACGGCTGCACGCGGACGGGAACGTGGTGCGGCACATGAAGGTCCGGCGCGGCGAGCAGGACGCGCAAGCCGACGTCGTCGTCTCCGGCGTCTATGAGGTCGGCATGCAGGACCAGGCCTTCCTGGGCCCGGAGTCGGGGCTTGCCGTGCCGGACACCGAAGGCGGCATCGACCTTTACGTGGCGACGCAGTGGTTGCACGTCGATCAGCAGCAGATCGTCGCGGCGCTGGGCCTGCCGGTGGAGAAGGTGCGGCTCACGCTCGGCGGGGTCGGCGGCGCGTTCGGCGGCAGGGAAGACCTCTCGATGCAGGTGCACGCCTGTCTGCTGGCGTTGCACACCGGCAAGCCGGTCAAGATGGTCTACAACCGCGAGGAATCCTTCTACGGCCACGTCCACCGCCATCCGGCGAAGCTGTACTACGAGCACGGCGCGGATCGCGACGGGCGTCTGGTGTACGTCAAGGCGCGCATCTACCTCGACGGCGGCGCGTACGCGTCCTCGACCGGCGCGGTGGTGGCGAACGCGGCGACACTCGGCATCGGACCGTACACAGTGGACAACGTGACGGTCGATTGCTGGGGTGTCTACACGAACAACCCGCCGTGTGGCGCGATGCGCGGGTTCGGCGCGGTGCAGGCGGCGTTCGGCTACGAGTCCCAAATGGACAGACTGGCCGAAGCCTGCGGCCTCGACCCGGTCGAACTCCGCGTCCGCAACGCGATGAGCGAGGGCTCGACCATGCCGACCGGGCAGATCGTCGACTCGGCCGCGCCGGTCGCGGAGCTGCTGGACCGGGTACGGGCGATGCCGATGCCTGCCGGGAACGAGGAATTCGACCTGCGGCGGCTGCCCGGTGGTGTCTCGAACACGACTCACGGCGAGGGCGTCGTGCGCGGGGTCGGTTACGCGGTGGGTATCAAGAACGTCTGTTTCTCCGAAGGGTTCGACGACTATTCGACCGCGCGGGTGCGGCTGGAACTCGTCGGCGGGGAACCGGCCGCGACCGTGCACACCGCCGCGGCCGAGGTCGGCCAGGGGCTCGTCACGGTGATGCAGCAGATCGTCCGGACCGAACTCGGCGTCGAGCGGGTGACGATCCTGCCGATGGACACGTCGATCGGCAGCGGCGGCTCGACGTCGGCGTCCCGGCAGACCTACGTCACCGGCGGCGCGGTGCGGGCCGCGTGCACGGCCGTGCGGGGCAAGCTGACCGGGCACGCGCGGGAAGTCCTTGGCGTGGCGGGAAAGCTGCGGCTCGCCGGAGGGAAGGTCGTCGCGGCGGACGGCCGGGTCCTTGCCGATCTGCCCGAGGTGCTGGCGGACGTGGCGTTCGATGAGACGGTGGAGTGGCGGCACCGGCCCACCGCGGCGGTCGATCCCGAGACCGGGCAGGGCACCGCGCACGTCCAGTACGCGTTCGCCGCGCACCGCGCGGTGGTCGACGTCGACATCGAACTCGGGCTGGTCAAGGTCGTCGCGCTGGACTGCGCGCAGGACGTCGGCAAGGCGCTCAACCCGCAGGCCGTGCTCGGCCAGATCCAGGGCGGCTCCGCGCAGGGCCTCGGGCTCGCGGTGATGGAGGAGATCCAGATCGACGGCGGCAGGATCCGCAACCCGTCGTTCACCGACTACCTGATCCCGACCGTGCTGGACATGCCGCCGATGACGATCGACGTGCTGGAGCGCCCTGACCCGCACGCGCCCTACGGGTTGCGCGGGGTCGGGGAACCGCCGACGATCTCCTCGACACCCGCGATCGTCGCGGCGATCCGCGCGGCGACCGGTCTCGCGCTCACCCGCGTTCCCGTGCGGCCGGAGCATCTCACCGGAACGGGGAACACACGGTGAACGTACGGTCAATTACTTGTGCAAGTATTTGACTGTGTGATCGGGGTGCGGTCTACTGGGCGCGCTGTCCCCGGGGCGCTACTCCGAGATCGAAGGCCGTGTGCATGACCACTGTGGAAATGGTGCTGCGGCTGGGGACCGGGGTGGGCCTCGGCGTCGTCATCGGCGTCGAACGGCAGTACCGCGCACGGATGGCGGGCCTGCGCACGAACGCGCTCGTCGCGGCGGGTGCGACGCTGTTCGTGCTGCTCTCGTCCTATGGTTTCGGCGGGCTCGCGGGGACGGCGGACCCGACGCGGGTCGCCGCGCAGATCGTGTCCGGTATCGGCTTTCTCGGCGCGGGCGTCATCCTGCGGGACGGGCTTTCGATCCGCGGCCTGAACACCGCCGCGACGTTGTGGTGCTCGGCGGCCGTCGGTTCGCTGGCCGGAGCGGGGCTGTACTCGGTAGCCGTGGCCGGGACGGTCGTGGTCGTCGCGGTCAACCTGGCCTTGCGCCCGCTGGGCCGGGCGATCGACCGCAGGCCGGAATCCGGCGACGAAACGCCGTCCGTCTACGACTTCCGCGCGGTGACCCGGGACGATTCCGAGGCTCACGTGCGCGCGTTGCTGGTCCAGGCGCTCGGCCGGACCGACTTCCGGCTCGCCTCGGTGCAGAGCAGCAACACCGAGACCGAAGGGCTCGTCGAGGTGCGGGCCGAGCTGTCGGCGGAGCAGCGGGACGACAAGCAGATGGAGTCGGCGGTGAGCAGGCTTTCGCTGGAGCCGTCGGTCACCAGCGTGCGCTGGGACGTTCGCAGCGAGGCCCCGGAACCCAAGAACGGCGAGTAGCGCGACGTTCCGTGAAGGCCTCCTTCACAACCCTGAGCGCCGGTAAGGAGGCCTTCACGGCCTGGGGAATACGCCGATGATCATGCCGGTTGGCGGAAGTGTGGTGGGTGCGATGAAGGCCGTCGTCAGGACGGCCGCAGGTGGTCCCGAGGTTTTCGAGCTGGTCGAACGTCCGGTGCCCGAGCCGGGGCCGGGCGAGGTCCGGGTGCGAGTGCACGTCTCCGGCGTCAACCCCACGGACTGGCGGAGCCGTCAGCGTGAGCTGCCCGCCGGGATCACCGAACAGGTGCCGCATCAGGACGGCGCCGGGGTGATCGACGCCGTCGGCCCGGACGTCGACGCGGACCGGATCGGGCAGCGCGTGTGGATCTGGGAAGCCGCGTGGCAGCGGGCCTGGGGCACGGCGCAGCAGTACACGCTCGTCCCCGACCGGCAAGCCGTCGCCCTGCCTGACCACGCTTCGTTCGAACTCGGCGCTTCCGCCGGGATCCCGGCCCTGACCGCGCATCGCGCGCTGACGGTCGCCGACGGTGGACCGGGCCGGATCGCACCGGGCGCCCTGCGCGACACCACCGTCCTGGTCGCGGGCGGTGCGGGCGCGGTCGGCAACGCGGCCATCCAGCTCGCCCGCTGGGCGGGCGCGCGGGTGATCACCACGGTCAGCGGGCCCGCCAAGGCCACGCTGGCCCGCGCGGCGGGCGCGGATCACGTGATCGACTACCGCGCGCGAGACGCCGTCACGGAGATCCGGGCCGTCGCGCCGCAGGGTGTGGACATCATCGTGGAGGTCGCGCCCGCCGCCAACGCCGCGCTCGACGTCGCGGTCACCGCGCCGGGCGCCGTCATCGCCTTCTACTCGGGCAACGCCGGGGAACCGCTTTCCGTGCCGGTGCTCGAAACGCTTCCGTCGAACCTGCGCTGGCAGGGGGTTTTCGTCTACACCGTCCCGGCGATGGCGAAGGAGCACGCGGTCGCCGATGTCACGGCGGCGATGGCTGCGGGCGCCTTGCGAGTCGGGGAAGAGGCCGGATTGCCGCTCCATCGCTTCCCGCTGGGTCGGCTCGCGGACGCGCACAGCGCCGTCGAACAGGGCGTCGTCGGGAAGGCCCTCGTCACCGTCCCCTGACGGCTCATGCCTCGGCGAGGAGACGGCGCGCGACGTCCACGACGGCGGAGCCTGCGATCGCGATGGGTTCGGTGCTGCGCAGCGAGCGGCTCAGCACGAACGCGCCTTCGAGGCTGGTGACCAGCGTCATCGTCAACGTCCGCGCGGCGTCCTCGCCCAGCCCGAACTGCCCGAACCGCTCGGTGCCCGCCTTGAGCCACGCCTCGAACACGTCCGCCGTCGCGATCCGCAGCTGTTCGTTGGTGCTGGCCACTTCCAGCGCCACGGTCGCGATGGGGCAGGCGTCGGCGTAGCCGGTCTCGCGCAGCGTGGCCGCGGCGCCCGCGAAGGCCGCCTCGATGCCGCTGACCAGGTCCGGCGCCGGTTCGAGGAAGATTTCGAGCACCTGGATGTACATCATCCCGGAGGTGCGGATGACCTCCTCGCCGAGCTGCTCCTTCCCGCCGGGGAAGAAGTGGTACAACGAGCCGAACGGGGCGTTCGCGGCCTCGACGATCTGCTTCACGCCGGTGCCGGTGTACCCGTTGCGCCGGAACAACTCCGCGCCGGCGGCCATGATGCGGTCCTTGGTCCCTGCCACCCGCTCAGGATACGCCCACGCTAGAGCGGTCTATCAACTCCAGGCTGGGCCGGGGTCTTCGGCGTCGTCGCGCAGCACCGTGCCCTCGATGAGCCCATACGGCCGATCCGCGGCGTAGAAGACCTCGTTGTCGTTCGTCAGCCCGAACGGGGCCAGATCGACCAGGAAGTGGTGCTTGTTCGGCAGGGAAAGCCGGATCTCGGCCACTTCGGGACGTGCGCGCAGCGCGGCCTCGCCCATCGCGTACAACGTCTGCTGGAGTGACAGGCTGTGCTTGGTCGCGAACGTCTCCAGCATGACCCGCCGGATCTCCTCGTGCGCCGCCGCCCAGTCGATCCCGTCGTTCTGATAACGCCAGCGCGCGGTGACGGCGGTGGCGAGGATGCGGTCGTCGGTCTCGGCGAGCGTCGTGTACTGGTCGCGGGGGAAGCCGTGGAACTCCGAGCCGGTGGATTTCAGCACGACGAGACCGTCCACACCGGACACCACCCACGCGCGGCCGTCTTCCACGGTGACCGTCGTGGTGCGGCTTTCCCCGCCGGAGCGGGTGAACGCGTGGTCATGTCCGGTGTTGCCGACAGGGATGCGGTCCCAGCCGTGTTCGGCGATGGCGATACGCGCGCCCGTGATCTTCTCGGTTGTCGCGACGAAATGCCGGGCCAGCCGCAGCGCGAAGTCCTCGATCTCGCCGACCGGCTGCTGCTTCGCGAAGGCGTAGACGGTGTTCTTCTGCGTGTCGGTGGCGAGGACGGCCGAGTTGTCGCCGGTCAGATGCGTCGCGGCCAGGTCGCCGCGCAGGGCCGTCGACACGGTGAGGTCCTTGAGGTGGTGCACCGGCCCGTCCCGGCGCACCGTGACCAGCCGGACCTCGGCCTTGCCGTACTGGTTGGGGCCCAGCGAGACGGCCACGATCAGCTCCCTCGGTAGGTCGAGTACGCGTACGGGCTCAGCAGCAGTGGCACGTGGTGATGCGCCGAACCGTCGGCGACCCGGAAGGCGATCGTCACCTCGGGGAAGAACGCGTCCTGGCCGAGGTAGGCGCCGGTCTCGAAGAGCAGCCGATAGGTCCCGGGCGCGAGGGTGTCCGGGCCCAGTTCGCGGACGCGACCGTCGTCGTCGGTGCGGCCCTCGGCGACGGGGCTCCAGCCCGCGACGTCGTGGTGTTCCAGCCGGACGGCGATCCCTATGGCCGGGCTGCCCGCCGCCGTGTCGAGGACGTGCGTGGTGATGAGACTCAAGACGTCACCGCCTTTTCCAGCCGTAGCCTGCCGATTTTCGCGAGTTCCTCGCCCGCTTTGCGGAGTTCGGTTTCGGGGTCGTTGCGGAGCCGGTGCACGAGGTCGGTCAGCAGCTCCTCGCCGTCACGGCCGTTCGCGCACACCAGGTAGACGTGGCCGAACCTGGCCTTGTATTCGGCGTTGGCGCCCGCGAACGCCTCCGCGGCCGCGTCGTCCACACCGGACTGTTCCGAACGGGACCATTCGGCCGCGTCGCCGTTTTTCGCGGGTTTCTCACCGATGCGGGGATGCGCGGACATCGCGTCGCGGATCTCGCCCGGCATCAGGGGTGTCACCTGGTCGGCGGCCGCGAACAACGCGGCGAGATCGGGGTACGGCCTGCCCGCGAGCAGTGTGTCCACCCAGCGGGGTACCGCCAAACAGGCGGTCAGCAGCGGCCGGACCCGGGCGGCGTCGGCGGTGTTGAACGCGGCGAGGTCGGTCGGCACGGAACCGACGTTAGCAGGCTCGGGCTTGATCGGCGTGCCATTCTGGACCGGGAAAACCCGTGCGGGGAAGGGATTCGCGGATGGAGCTGGTGGTACGCGCGGCGCGGGCGATCACCGAGGACGGCGAGGTCGCCGCGAGCATCGGTGTCGATGGCGGCCGGATCGTCGCGCTCGAACCCTTCGACGCGCCGCTGGACGGCGATCGGGTGCTGGGCCTCGGCCCGGACGTCGTGCTGCTGCCCGGCCTGGTCGACACGCATGTGCACGTCAACGATCCCGGCCGCGCCGAATGGGAGGGCTTCGAGACGGCGACGCGGGCCGCGGCGGCGGGCGGGGTCACCACGATTGTCGACATGCCGCTCAACAGTCTTCCGCCCACGGTCGACGTCGCGGCGCTGGAGGTGAAGCGCCGGGCCGCGGCGGGACGGGTGCACGTCGACGTCGGGTTCTGGGGCGGTGCCATCCCCGGTAACCGCGCCGAGCTGCGAGGGCTGCACGAGGCCGGAGTGTTCGGGTTCAAGTGTTTTCTCCTGCATTCCGGCGTCGACGAGTTCCCGCCGCTGGACGCGCGCGGGCTGGCTTCGGCGATGGGGGAGCTGGCCTCGCTTGGCGCGTTGACGATCGTGCACGCCGAGGACGCGCACGAGATCGACAGCGCCCCGGAACCACACGGGCCGGAGTACGCGGACTTCCTGCGCTCGCGCCCGCGCGTCGCGGAGAACACGGCGATCTCGCAGGTCATCGAGGAGGCTCGCCGGGCGGGGGCGCGGGCGCACATCCTCCATCTGTCCTCTTCGGACGCTTTGGCCCTGCTTGCCTCCGCGCGGTCCGCGGGTGTCGCGGTGAGTGCGGAGACGTGCCCGCACTACCTGACCTTCACCGCGGAGGAGATTCGCGACGGCGCCACGCAGTTCAAATGCTGTCCGCCGATCCGTGAGGCGGCCAATCGGGAGCGGCTGTGGCAGGGGCTCGCGGACGGCGTGATCGACTGCGTGGTGAGTGATCATTCGCCGTGCACGCCGGAGCTGAAACGCTTCGACAGCGGGGATTTCGGGCTGGCGTGGGGCGGGATCTCCAGCCTGCAGCTCGGGTTGCCCGCGGTGTGGACGCAGGCACGGCAACGCGGGTTCACGCTCACGGACGTCGTTCGCTGGATGGCCGCGCGTCCCGCGGCGCAGGCAGGCATGCGGCGCAAGGGACGGCTGGCCGTGGGCTGCGACGCCGATTTCTGCGTGTTCGCACCGGATGAGGCCTTTGTCGTGGACGTCGCGAAACTGGAGCACCGCAACCCGGTGAGCGCCTACCACGGGCGTCCGCTGGCCGGCGTGGTGCGGAGTACCTGGCTGCGCGGGGCCTCGGTCGGCGAGGAACCGCGTGGGATGCTGCTGGAACGTGGGAACTGCTGACCTGGAGGCGAACGTGCCGTACGACCGTCCGGAATGGACAGCTCAGCCGGATCTGGCCTCGCGCCGCTTCGGCGGGACCGTGATGTGGGCGACCGACGAGTTGTTCGCAGAGAAGGAGAACCTGGTCAACCCGTGGAAACCGGAGCATCGGCCGGAAACCTTCGGGCCGCGGGGCCAGGTGTACGACGGCTGGGAGACCCGGCGGCACCGCTCGCCGGGCGACGACCAGGCCGTGCTGCGGCTGGGGCTGGCCGGCGTGGTCTCCGGCGTCGTCGTCGACACGGCGTTCTTCAAGGGGAACTATCCGCCGTTCGTCTCCGTCGAGGCCTGCGCTGTCCCTGGGTACCCGTCCGCTGCCGAACTGTCCGAAGTGGACTGGGACACCCTGGTGGACCGGGCGCCCGCCGAAGGACACACGGAGAACCTCTTCGCTGTGGGTGGTACCCGGCGCTACACGCACGTCCGGCTGACCATGCACCCGGACGGCGGCGTCGCGCGGCTGCGGGTGCACGGCTCGCCGGTGCCGGATCCGGCGCTGCTGGACCCCGGCGCGCTGGACCTGGCGGCGCTGGAGAACGGCGCCGAGTGCACCGGCTGCAGCAACATGTTCTACTCGTCGCCGAGCAACCTGTTCTCACCCGGCTTTGCCGCACACCAGGCCGAAGGCTGGGAAACCGCGCGCCGCCGCGACGACGGCAACGACTGGGTGACCGTGCGCCTCGGGGGCGCCGGCGTCGTCCGCTTCGTCGACCTGGACACGAGCAACCTCAAGGGCAACGCCCCCGGCTGGGCCGCACTGAGCGGCCGCGACGGCGACGGCCCCTGGCAACCGGTGCTGCCGAAGACCCGCCTGCAACCCGACACCCGCCACCGCTTCGCCGTTCCCGGCTCGCCCGAGATCACCGAAGCCCGCCTCGACATCTACCCGGACGGCGGCCTCGCCCGCCTCCGCCTCCACGGCGCCCTCACCCCCCAAGGCCGCGCCACCCTGGAAACCCGCTACCGCGACACCACTTCCTGACCCCCCCTCGCGCCTAACCCCCTCCCCCACCCTCCCCAAGGGGGGCAGCCCTGCAACAGTCTATCGCCCCGGTACGACAAAACCCCGGCGATCGGACGTGGGGCCGGAGATTGTCCACATGCGACCTGTGCTGTGGATGGCTCCGGAAACCCTTACGGGACAAGGAAATCTCGATGCCCGGGCGGGCGGGGTGTCGCGAGCGGTCCGTTCGTGCGCTTGGTGTCCGTGAATGCCACATTGAGGGACTCAGAGTCCCTCAATGT
>NZ_JBHYIK010000089.1:0-18114 GCF_042739735.1 Amycolatopsis sp. NPDC059027
AGCACTCGCCCGGCGGGGCTTGGCGGGTGATCGGTGAGGCCCCCATCCCCCGCGTGGAGCCGTGTTACGGGGCCCTTCACCGCGTTCGGCGGGGCCGGGGTGCGTAGTGCTCAAGGGCTCGCCGTGGCGGCCGGGGCTTCACGCTGCGGCCGTGGCTGTCGCGAACGCTCCGTTCGAGACGCTCATCGTCGGCAACGGAGCGTTCACGGCATGGAGGGACGCCCCCGATGCACCCAACGCACCCAGGGACGCCCTTGTCGCCCCCAGGCCGGCGCACCGAAGGCATCCTCCAGCACATCCACGGCCCCAGAACCCGTAGTGAGAAAACCTCACTGCGGAATGCCGTGGTGGTTCAGGAAAGCGGCCACGAACGAATCCACTCCGGAATCCCGCCTTCGAGATTCACGCCTTTCTCCAGGAAGGCGATGTTGTGGTAGACGTACATGCCCGCCAAGGAGGACGCGGGTCCGCCGGGCTCCGCCTCGGCCTTCCCCGTCCATTCTTCGTGGTGCAGTTCGTCGATGAGGCGTTTCAGGAGCCCGACGGAGGTGCCCGGTCCCCCTTCACCGCCCTCCGTGCCCCCGTATCCCGGAACGTAAGTGGTCCACAGATCTTCGATGACGTAGAAGCCGCCCGGTCGCACGTACGGGAACAACGCGGCGAAAGTGATCAGCACGTGCTCGTTCTGATGACTGCCGTCGTCGATGACGATGTCGTACGGGCCGTCCCTTTCGGCCAGCGCGACCAGTGTGTCCACATCGGACTGATCGGCGGTGATCGTCCTGATGCGGGGCGCGTCGAGACCGTTCTTCGGGTAGACGTCCATGCCGTGCACGATGCCCCGGCGGAAGTAGCGCTTCCACAGTTTCAGCGACTGGCCGCCCTCGTCCGGGTCCTGGAACCCGCCGATCCCGATCTCCAGCACGCGCACCGGCCGGTCCCGGAACCGGCGGAAGTGCCGTTCGTAGTGCGGGGTGAACCAGTGCAGCCCGCCCCACTTGTCGGCGCCGTACCGGACCGCGTACTCCTCCAGCGAGCCCCGCTCGGGATCGGTCCCGCCGAACAACGCGTTCGCGGCGCGATGGACCTGGTCCACCATCCCGGGCTCCGGAACCGTCGTCGCCTCGCGCGGCTGGCCGTAGAGCGGCACGGTCCGGCGTCCGGCGTTGGCGGCGCCCGTGGGCAGGCCGAACAGGGTACGCACGAGCTGGGTGGCGGTGTACTCCACCAGCATGCCCGGTTCCCCGGACGGCGCGCCGCGCGCCACGTCGATCGGCCGTCCCGCCCGCAGTGTCAGCACGAAGCTTTCCCGCTCGTCCCCGTCGACGACGTCCACGGCGATGCGGACCGGCTCGGAATTGGTGGGATCGTCCGCGCGAAAGACGAGTTCGTCGATCAGCAGCGGGGCCGTCACGGCAAGAGGCGTACCCGCCAGGGTCTCCCGCAGGCGCCCACCGTCGTCCGCGACGTCGATCAGGCGTTCCAGCAGCGCGGTCGCCCGCGCGGCTTCTCCACTCATTTGGTCATCCTCACGGTCGGCCTCGGCGCTTCTCGCGCTTTTCGGCACACGATCACATCGACGAGTCTCCCTGCATATCTACCGCGAATCCCTCGAACTCCGCTGAAGTGCGAACAAAAGGGATTCCGGCGAATCGGATCGCGGATTCCACTATGGCGCACCAGGCCGAGCTGGTAGCGTAGGTGACGCCACCGGCGGAATCGGCCGGTGCTGCGAGATTTGTCTCCGCGAACCCGTTCCGGTCTTTCGTGAGTTCGGTGCGGGAATCATCGGCCAGTAGTCTGGGAAAGGGGGACGCACAGTGCGCGTACTACTCTCGACCGTCGGCACCCGCGGCGACGTCCAACCGTTGGTGACGCTGGCGTCGCAACTGGAGGAACTCGGCGGGCAGGTACGCATCTGCGCCCCGCCCGACTTCCGCGACTGGATCACCGGGCTCGGCATCCCGTTCGCCCCGCTCGGATCGCGGCTGGACGACGAGGCGGCGGGGGCGTCGGTCGCCTGGCACGAACTGACCGCCGACGAGCGGAACCGGCTGGCCGAGAAGATGGTGGCGGCCCGGTTCGGCGCGATCCTCGAAGCCGCCCGGGACTGCGACGTGGTGCTGGGTTTCGCGCCGCTGCAGGTCGCCGCCCGGTCCGTGGCCGAGAAACTGGGCCTCCCCTACGTCTACGCGACGCACTGTCCGGCGACGCTCCCGTCCGCCCACCACGCCCCGCCGCTCCTGCCGGGACAGTCGCCCGCTCCCGGGCCGGTGGACAACCGCGCCCTGTGGGAGGAGGACGCGCGCGGCTGGCAGGAAACCTTCGGCGCCGCGCTCAACACGCAGCGCGTCGCGGCCGGGTTGCCCCCGGTTTCCGATGTGCGAAGCCACATCTTCACCGACCGGCCGTGGCTGGCCGCCGACCCGGCGCTCGGGCCGTGGCCCGAACCCGGGGACGGCACGGTGTTCCAGCCGGGCGCGTGGCTCCCGCGGGACGAACGCCCGCTGTCGCCCGAGCTGACGGCGTTCCTCGACGCGGGCGCCCCTCCGGTCTACTTCGGATTCGGCAGCATGCCCGCTCCCCAGGAGTTCAGCAGGGTGGTGATCGAGGCGGCGCGCTCGCTCGGCCACCGCGTGGTCCTTTCGCACGGCTGGGCCGGACTGTCCCCGATCGACGACCGGCCCGACTGCCTGGCGATCGGGGAAGCCAACCTGCGCGCGCTGTTCGGCCGGGTCGCCGCCGTCGTCCACGCCGGCAGCTCGGGCACCCTCACCCTGGCGGCGCTGGCCGGCGCACCCCAGGTCGTCCTTCCGCAGGCCTGGGACCACTTCTACTGGGCAGAGCGGATCGACGAGCTCGGCATCGGAAGCGCACACGCACCCGGCGCACCGACCGTCGGCTCGCTGGCCGCCGCTCTCGAACGGGCCCTCGCGCCCGCCGTGGTGGCCAGGGCCAGAGCGTTCCCGGTCCGCACCGACGGGGCCGCGATCGCCGCGGAACGCCTGTCCGCACTGGGAACCGCGGCAAGGAGGTCGCACACATGACAGCGCTCACCTGGGACACCCACCCCGACCACACCTGGCTGCGCGGGCAGGCACCCGACCATCCGGTCGAGTACGACGAGCACCACGAGTACTGGAAGGTCTTCGGCCACGCCGAAGCGCTCGAAGTCCTCGGCGATCCCGGCCGTTTCTCCTCCGACCTGTCGCGGATCTCCCCGGAGTTCGCCAGCGAACTCGACGACGGCAGCCTGATCAGGGTGGACCCGCCGGAGCACCGCAAGCTGCGTACCATCGTCAACCACGCGTTCACCCCGAAGACGGTGGACGATCTGGCACCCCGTATCGACGCTCTGGCCACGGAACTGCTCGACGCGGTCACCACCGGTTCCTGGGACCTGGTGACCGAACTGGCCTATCCGCTGCCCGCGATCGTGATCGCCGAACTGCTCGGGGTACCGGCCAGTGACCGGGAGCTGTTCCGCGAATGGGCCAACGCCATGGTGGAGAGCACCATGGAACCGCCGACGAACGAAGCGGAAGCCACCGAAACCCGCGACGAGTTCGAAACGCTCATGGCGAAGTGGCGGCCGATGCTGGACTACCTGCGCGAGCACGCCGTCCAGCGGCGGCACAGCCCCCGCGACGATCTGCTGACCCATCTGGTGGAAGCCGAAGTGGACGGTGAGCGGCTGACCGACCAGCAGGTGGTCAACTTCGCCAACGTACTGTTGTTCGCCGGGCACATCAGCACCACGATGCTGCTGGGCAACACGGTCCTGTGCCTGGACGCCTTCCCGGAGCAGCTGGCCAAGGTCCGGGCCGACCGGTCCCTCGTCCCGGCGGCGCTCGAGGAGTCGCTGCGGTTCCTCACCCCGTTCGCGGAGACCATGCGGGTCACGACCACGGAGGTGGAACTGGGCGGGCGGGCCATCCCGCCGGGGCGGCTCGTCCGGCTCTGGCTGGCGGCCGCGAACCGCGACGAGCGCGTGTTCGACCGGCCGCACCAGTTCGACGTGGGCCGGAATCCCAACCCCCACATCGGTTTCGGCCGCGGCATCCACTTCTGCCTCGGTGCCCCGCTCGCCCGGCTGGAGGGCCGGATCGTGCTGAACCTGCTGCTGGACCGGTTCGCGGAGCTGCGGACCGATCCGGCGAATCCCCCGGCTTTCGTCTCCTCGCCCGACTTCACCGGAGTCCGCACCCTGCCGGTGCTGACCCGCTGAGCCCCGCCCCGGACACGGCCGGAGCGTAGTGGGCCGATCGGACGTCAGTTCTTCTTCAGCTCCTCGGCGAGCATCACGATGATGCCGCTGGGACCGCGGACGTACGTGAGCTTGTAGATGTCCTCATAGGTGGCCACGCCGCGAAGCGGACGGCATCCGTGTTTCGCGGCTGTCTCAAGGGCTTTGCCGATGTCGTCGACCGAGAAGGCGACGCGGTGCATGCCGATCTCGTGGGGACGAGTGGGATTCGACTCGATCGCCTGGGGGTGGATGTACTCGAAGAGCTCAAGGCGACCGTGACCGTCCGGCGTCTGGAGCATCGCGATGTTGGCGTGGTTGCCATCGAGGCCGACGGCGGTGTCGGTCCACTCACCACTGACCGTGTCGCGGCCGACGACCGTGAGACCGAGGTCTGTGAAAAAGGCGATCGCCGCTTCGAGATCGCGAACGGTGATGCCGACGTTCTCAAGTTTGATGGGCATGTGCTGCATGCTACCGAGTAGCTCCGGTGGCGAGCCGGGGCTCGATCCTTTTGTCCGACACGACCTAGTGGCGAGCGAGCACGTCGTGCAGGGCACGGCGCAGCTCGTCGCCCGGATTGCCGGGCAGGCCGGTGGCGCGCCAGGCGACGATGCCGTCCGGCCGGACGAGACTCGCGCCGGTGCCGGTGATGCCGTAGCTGTCCAGGAACCGGCGCTCGACGTCCTGGAGCTCGGCGCCGATCCGGTGCACGGCGAGATCGACCGGCACCACGTCCGCCGCCGCCTTGGCCGCCGTCACCCACTCCTCCCCCTCGGGCCCGGCCAGCAGGACGAAGGCACCGGTGAACAGGTCGAGCGTGGAGATCCGCGTACGGTCGCCGCGCAACCACACATGCGGTGCCCGCAGGCCGGGCCGCCCGCTGGGCGCACGGGGATCCTCCAGCGGAGAGTCCGGTGTGGACGCTTCGGCGAGCACGGCCGCCGACGTGTACCGGTAGCCGAAGGTCACGGTGTTGTCGTCGAGCTCCGCGATTTCGGCGGCATCGCCCTTCTGCCGCGCCCGCAGCAGCCGCGTCGAATGGCCCAGGACGACCCGCGCGACCGGGCGGCGCTCCTGTTCGTAGGTGTCGAGCAACGCGGGATCGGCCTGCCCTCGCAACACGGCGGCCAGCTTCCACGCGAGGTTGTGCGCGTCGGCGATTCCCGTGTTCGCGCCGAGGGAACCCACCCGGGGCAGCACGTGCGCCGCGTCGCCCGCGACGAACACCCGGTCCGCCCGATACCGCCGCGCGACCCAGCCCTCGGTTCTGACCCGGGTCAGCTTCTGGGCCCAGCCCGCCGCCAGCGGAACCAGCGTCACCGCGAGGTCCGGTACTCCGACCGCCTGGCGGACCAGCTCGACACAGAACTCTTCCGGCACCTGGCCGAGATCTCCGGTCAGCCCCGGGTGGTCCGGCACGCCGAGCATCCACCGGCCCCGCTGCCGCATCGGCGCGAGCATCGTCCCGGTCACCGGTTTGTCGAGATAGGCCACCAGGAACCGGCGCCCGCGAAGCACGGCGCCGAGATCGGCTTCGAAGACGAAGTGCACCGAGTTGTGCAGCACACCGGGGCCGTCGGCGTGGATGCCGAGCCCGCTGCGGATACCGGCGCGACGACCGTCCGCCGCGACGAGGTAGTCGGCGGAAACGCGGTACTCGGCACCGCCGTGGAGACTGCGCACCACGGCCGAAACGCCGTCGGGGCCGGCGTCGAAGCGGATCATCTCGGTCCCGAAGCGCAGATCGGCTCCGGCGTCCTCGGCGCGGGCCCGCAGCAGCCGCTCCAGTTCGTCCCGGTCGATCATGGCCCACGGGCTGGCACTCACCGACGACGGCGGGTGGGTGACCGCGGTGCCGCTGAACCGCGGCTCTCCGTTCAGGGTGTCCATGCCGATGATCGCCGGGTGCCGGGCCAGCATCGACTGCCTGCCGAGGATTTCGCGCTCCACGCCGTGCGCGCGGTAGATCTCCAGCGACCGCGAGTTCAGCGCCCACACCTTCGGGACGATCGCCGTGCGCGGATGCCGTTCGACCAGCATCGGGCGAAATCCCTGGCGGGCGAGGAAGAACGCCGTGGAAAGCCCGGTGACGCCGCCACCCACGATCAGCACCGGAGCCCGGCAGTCCTGCCCTGTCATCGAGCCGACGCCCCGTGCTGTTCACTGTCCACAAGGGACTCTCCGGCAGCCGCCCCCTTCGGTATCGAGACCGCGGCGAGCAGCGTGATCAGCAGTACCCCGACGCTGACCGCGATCGTCACGGCGGTGGCCGTCGCGGAGCCGCTTCCCTGGAGACTGAAGAACACCGTGCCGGACACGGCGATGCCGCTCGCCGTGCCGAGCTGGAGGTTGGTGCCCACCAGCCCGGAAGCGGCCCCGGCCTCCTCCGGGACGACCTCGGCCAGGGACAGCGTGAACACCAGGTTCATCACCGCCCCGATCCCCAGGCCGAACACGAACGTGGGCACCGGCGGCACCCAGGCCGCCAGCGCGCTGCCGAGACCGGCCACGAGCACCGCCAGCGCTGCCAGGCCGGCCAGCGCCAGTACCACGCCGGTGGTGACGACGGGCTTCTGCCCGAACCGTTTGGCCAGCCGCACCGCGGCGAAGTTGCTCGCGACGGTGCCCAGCGCACCGGGCAGCAGGAAGACGAGCGCGACCAGCAACGGCGGATATCCCAGCCCCAGCTGCAGATGCAGGTTGAGGACGAAGAACACGCCCATCCCGATGCTGAGGGTGAACAGGATGGCCAGCCCCGACCGCAGCGTCCGGTAGCGCAGCAGCGTGGGCGGGATCAGCGGCTCGCCGCCGCGTCGCGACTGCGCGCGCTGCTGGCGCGCGAACAGCCAGAACAGTGGGATGGCGGCCACGAACAAGACGATCACCCAGACCGGCCAGCCCAGTTCCCGCCCTTGCACCAGGGGGTAGAACAGTGCGAACAACGCGGCCACCAGCAACACCAGCCCGCGGGAATCGATGCGGTGGCTCAGCGCGCCCTTGCGCGCCGGGATCGTCCAGACGATCCCGGCCACCACGAGGACCCCGAGTGGCACGTTGATCAGGAAGATGGCCCGCCAGCTGGTACCGAACAGGTTTCCCTGGGTGAGCGCGCTGCCCAGCAGCGGCCCCGCGATGTTGCCGAGCGTGAACGAGGCCGTGTAGAAGGCTGTCGCCTTCGTGCGTTCCTCCTCGGGGAACTCGGTGTAGATGTACGACAGCACCTGCGGCACCATCAGCCCGGAGCTGATGCCCTGCAGTACCCGGGCCGCGATCAGCACGCCCACGTTCGGCGCGAGCCCCGCCGCCAGGGAAACGATCGTGAACAGCACCAGGCCCGTCAGGAACAGCCGTTTGACGCCGTAGCGGTCGCCCAGCCTGCCACCGGTGATGAGGGTGAGGGCCAGCGCCAGCGCGTAACCCGCCGAAATCCATTGCAGTGCGGCCTCACCGCCACCCAGCTGGTTGTGGATGACCGGCAGCGCGACCGTCACGATCTGGTTGTTCATCAGGTCCACCAGCGTCGCGCAGATCACCACCCCCAAACCCCACCACCGCAACGCGAACCTGGGCACGGCCGTCTACCTCCCACAGAGCCACACAGAGACACCGGCGCGCGTCGCCGCGCCCGGCTGAACCGATTCCCAGCATCGGGCATGACCCGACGCGGAGTCAACCATGTACATGAATAAACTTGTCATCCGGTTATTAAGCTCGCCCGCGGGCACCGGCCCCGCCTGCTTCAGCCCCGCCCGAGGCCGGTTCCACCGCGGTGCGATGGACTCGGCGTGGCACCGGCCGCGGCGTACCCGAGGCGAGGTCCGGGCTGCCGACCGATCCCTGCGGCAAGGAGTTCCCCCGTGCATGACAACCATCGAGCAGCCGAAGTCCTGGTGAACGTGGCAGCGGGCAGCGACGACGAGATTTCCACCGCGATCGACGCCATCGGCTTCCCTGCCGCCGCGCACTACCTGCTCGGCGAACTGACCGAACGCTGCAACCAGGTCACCGTTCCCACGAGGACAGCGGTACACCTCAGCGTGGGCTGGACGACGCGGAATCACGACCACGGCTTCGTCTTCGACGACAAAGGCATGACCGCGGCCGCGGGAACACCCGAGGACCCACAGGTGCGCATCGAGATCCCGGTCGCCGATCTCACCCGGCTGCTCCTGGCGCCCGAACGGCTCCGCGGCACGGCCCAGTGGAGGCACCGCATGCTCCCGGAGTTTCCGGAGCTCGCGACCGACAACGGAGCCGCGGCGCTCGCCGGGAAGATCGATCCCATCGGCTGCGTCGGCAAAGCGACGCAGGCGATCCTCGGCGGCGCCGGCGAAACGCCGAGCCTGCAGGAACTCGCGGTGCGCTACGGTTCGGACAAGTGGGGCAGCACGCACTGGTACACCCCCCACTACGAGCACCATTTCCGGCCGTGGCAGGAGGAACCGGTCAGGATTCTGGAGATCGGCATCGGAGGGTACGGCGAGACCGAGTACCAGGGCGGCTCGCTGCACATGTGGCAACGCTACTTCCGGCGAGGCCTGGTCTTCGGTGTCGACATCACCGAAAAGAAGGTGTCCGGGCCACGGATCCGCACTTTCCAGGGCGACCAGAACGACCCGGAGTTCCTCACCGGCCTGGCAGGCGAAATCGGTCCGCTGGACATCGTCATCGACGACGGAAGTCACGTGAGCGAGCACATCCTGACCTCGTTCGGGACGCTCTTCCCGCTGTTGAAACCGGGAGGACTGTACGTCATCGAGGACCTGCAGACGTCCTATTGGGGAAACTACGGCGGAAACGCGCGGGACGTCGACTCGCCGCTGACTTCCGTCGGCTTCCTCAAGACGCTCGTCGACGGCCTCCACCACCAGGAACGTGTGGACCGGAGCGGCGAGCCCTCGTACACCGAGCAGCACGTCACCGGGCTGCACTTCTACCACAACATCTGCTTCGTCAAGAAGGGCGCCAACAACGAATGCGGCCCCGACTGGCTTCGCCAGTTCGGCTTCGACCCTCGCTAGCCGGGGTTCGCCGTGAAGGCCTCCTTGCCGGCCGTGAGCGCCGGCAAGGAGGCCTTCACGGTCCATCAATCCACAAAGGACACCACAACGCGGGCGGTGCGGGTCAGTCCCTGGTGGCCAGCACCATGCGGACGCTGCCCTCGGCGAAATCCTCGTCCGTGTTCACGCGCACGCGGTAGCCCCGCCCGGAAAGCAACGACGTGACCTGGTCCAGCTGGCCGTCGATGTCGTGCACTTCGACCACGGCCCGGTGGATGCCGGGCCACTGGCCGTCTTCCACTCCGCTCAGGACGTCGAGTTCCGCGCGCTCCACGTCGATCTTCAACAGCGCCACCTCGTCCAGGCGGCGTTCGGTCAGCTCGCGCCCCAGCGTGGTCACCGGCACCGTGACCCGCTCGGGGTTGGCCCGGAACGTCGGCCAGAACTCCGAGCGCATGTCGTCGGGCACGTTCCGGTGGTTCAGCGCCGACTCCATGTTCCGCACGTCGTCGGCGTCGTCCACGAAGAGCGTCGACATCGTCGTGTGCCCCGGGTAGTAGGTGAGTTCCGCGGTGCCGGGCCGGGCACCGACCGCGGTCTGCGCGACGGCCATCGTGGGCAGGTGGCGCGCCCGGTTGATCTCGAGACACGCGAACGAACGAGGCGCGGGCTCGAACCCGACGATCTCGACCCCCGGCACCAGTTCGGTGAACAACAGGGCGGTGAGACCGATGTGGGCGCCGACGTCGACGATCAGGTCACCGGGGCCGAGGCCGGCGACGGCCTCGGTGTACAACGCGCTGGTGCGGATCTGTTCCCAGACGATCTCGGTTTCGAACGCGGCATCGCAGGCGATCCTGCGTCCCCCGCCGATCTCGATCTCGCTGAACTCATTTACCGAGTTGGTTGTCATGCCTCACCTCGCTGTCTTCACGGCCACTATCGGTACGGTCTTCGTCGACGCCATCGAGCGCGTAGCGCGGTGCGTAGCGCTCGATGACGCGGTTCAGGTAACGCTCGCCGCCGAGTTCCGCGGCGAGGCCGGGCAGTCGCCGCCGCAGCTTCGCGATCGACACCAGGGTCGGCCCGCGGGCGTCGTGGACGACCTGCCGGGCGACCTTCGTCCGCAGCCTGCGCTCGATCTGGTCCACAATGGACTCGATGGGATACGGGGTACCGCTGGCGACGTTGACGATCTCGCGGTTCACCCCGGCGTCGAGCAGGCCGACCAGCGAAGCGCGGACGTCACTGACGTCGATGAGATCCCGGTACGCCCCGGCGTGCACCCGGACGACTCCGGTCCGGAGCTGGCCGACCAGGTTGGGCAGCAGATGCCACGGGGGCTGGTCCCCGCCCACCACATGGCTCAGCCGCAGTACCAGCCAATCCCGCAGGGACGTCGAGACCATCAGTTCGAGTTCGCGCTTGTGCCTGCCGTAATGCGCCGCCGGCACGATCGTCGCGTCCTCGGTGGCCGGTTCGGAGGTCGACCCGTACATCGCGTACGAGGCCGTGGACAGGAAGACCAGCAGCCTGCCCTCCTGTTGGCAGCGGGTGACGACCCGGCGGACCAGCTCCTTCTCCCGTGCGAACTCGTCGGGGGAAACCGACCGGCTTTTCGACACGCCGGCCGCGAGCACGGTCACCCCGGCGAAGCGCGCCGTCGCCGGGCCGAGGTTCCGTGCGATGAACCCGTTTCCGACTATGTTCATCACGCGGCTTTCGTCGAAGCGCGCACGAGCCGCTCCAGCTCGGCGACGACGGCGCTCGGCGGCGGCGCCGACTCGATCTCGTCCCGCAGCCGCCGTGCCCCGGCGGTGAACCCCGGGTCCTCCAGCACCGACGCGAAAGCCTGCCGGAGGCCGTCGATGTCGGCCTGGCGTTCGCGGCTGCCGATCGAGAGCCCGGCGCCCGCCTCCTCGATCCGCCTGCCGTAGTCGAACTGGTCGAACCACTGCGGCAGAACGACCTGGGGCAGGCCGAAGGAGGTCGCGGTGAGCCCGACACCGCCACCCCCGAGCAGGACCACGAGATCGCAGCCGCCCAGGAAGAGGTTGAGCGGAAGCTGTTCCACCACCCGGAAACTCGCGGGCAGCGGTCCCACCCGCTCGCGGTCCGCCGCGGTGAGGGCGACCGTCGTCTCCACGTCGGGAATCCCGTCGAGGGCCGCCACGGCGCGCAGGACCGGTGCCGGTCCGCAGGTCGGCACGAGCGTCCTGCCAGGGCAGAGGCAAACCCGTTTGCGCCCCGCGCCGGTCAGCGCCCACTGCGGGAACACACCCGGCCCGTTGAAGGGGAGGTACCGCATCGGGATGCCGGGAACGGCGCTCTCGTGCTGGAGGCTCGGCGGGCACGGGTCGATGATGAACTCGGGATCCGGCAGCTCCGGCAGGCCGAGTTCCGCGCACAACGGGCCGAGCTGCCGTCGTGCCCGCTCGCGGAACGCCTCCCCGGTGGGGTCGACACCCCATCGGTGCGTCACGGTCGGGACGCCGAGCACCCCGCCGAGGGGACGCGCGATGATCGCGGTGTGGTCGGCGAGGACGAGGTCCGGGCGCCAGGCCTCGGCGAACCGGCGATAGTCGGCGAGGTGGTCGATGGCGTAGGTCGACTGCATGTCCGCGATCAGCTCCATGAGCACGCGGCTGCGGTCGGCGTCTTCCCGTTCGGCCCACTCCGGAGCGGGGAAGGTGTCTTCGGGGACGGTCTGCGCGGCACCCTCGAACCGCTTCGCCGAGCCGAGCTCGATGAAGCCGAGTCCGGCGCTCAGCGTTGTCTCTTCGATGTCCGCCGGACCGGCGACGAGCAGCTCGTGACCGGCCGAGCGCAGCGCCCAGCACAGGGGTACCAGCGCGAGGAGGTGGGTCGCGGCCATTGCCGGGGGAATTACCAGCACTCGCACAAGAAGTTCTCCTTCGTGCCTCGCGGACAGGGCGGACGAGGTCACAGGACTCGTCCGGATCAGCCTCACGGGTGCGCCTAGCACGGACCTCGATTCGGGCCGGAGGCGAGCGCCCGCGGACGGCCCCCGTCCATCCACATAGGACTGATCCGGCCCCTGGCGGCCCGGACGTGCTTCAGCCGCGCCCGAGGTCCGTTCCACCGGAGTGGGCTGGACTCGACGTGGACCGGCCGCGGCGTACCACCGCGCGGCGCATCCCGACGTGACACCCGAGGAGAACGGCAATGGTCCAGATGTCGCCGCAACCACTACCGTTGAACCGGCGCAGCCCGCTGGAGCCGCCTGCCGGCTATTCCCGGCTGCGCGCCGAAGCCCCCGTCTGCCCGCTGGCACTTCCGGACGGCAACACCGGCTGGCTGGTGAGCCGGTTCGAAGAGGTGTCGGCCGCGCTGGTCCATCCCGCGGTGAGCGCCCGGCGGAAGTTCCAGACCAATGTCTCGTCGGTGACGCTCACCGCCGAGGAATGGGTGGCGTCCGGCTTCGGCGAGGCCTTCATCGGCATGGACCCGCCCGAGCACACCCGCTACCGGCGGCTGCTGACCGGGCAGTTCACCGTGCGCAGGCTCAAGGCGCTCGAGCCGCGGATCGAACGGATCGTGGACGAGCACCTCGACGCCTTCGTGGCCGCCGGGCCGCCGGGCGATCTGGTGGCCGGGTTCGCGACGCCCGTGCCCTCGTTGGTGATGTCCGAGCTGCTGGGCATGTCCGCGGAGGACAGCAAGCGCTTCCAGGAGCACGCGGACGTGATGCAGCGGTTCGAGCGGACCCACGACGAGCTGCTCACCGCGATGACCGGCATGGGCACCTGCATGCGCGAGCTGGTGCGGGACAAGCGCGCGCATCCGGACGACGGGCTGATCAGCGCTCTCGTCGAAGCCGAGCCCGAGGACGGCGTGGCGCTGACCGACGAGGAACTGGTGGGAATCGGCAACCTGCTGATGATCGCCGGTTACGCGACCACCTCCAACATGATCGGCATGGGCGTGCTCGCGCTGCTGACACATCGGCCGCAGTGGGAGCTGCTGCGCGAACGTCCCGAACTCGTCGAGCGTGGTGTCGAGGAGATCCTGCGCTATCTCTCGGTCGCCCCGTTCGGCCTGCCGCGCACGGCGAAGACGGACTTCGAGCTCGGCGGGCAGCAGATCCGGGCGGGCGACCCGCTCGTCCTGTCGATCGAGTCCGCCAACCGGGACGCCGACCGGTTCGACGACCCGGACGTGCTGGACGTGGCGCGGGAACCGCGGCGGCACGTCGGTTTCGCCTACGGCGTACACCAGTGCCTCGGTCAGCAACTGGCCCGGCTCGAACTGCGGATCGCCTTCGGCAGGTTGCTCCAGCGCCTGCCAGGGCTCCGGCTGGCCGTTCCGGCCGGCGAGGTTCCGATGCGCGACGACATGCAGATCTACGGACCCCACAAGCTCCCCGTCACCTGGTAGCCGGGAATCGCAGGAAGGATCCCACCATCATGACCGCACTGAACGATCACCGGACCCCGGTACTGATCGTCGGGGGTGGGGTGACGGGACTGTCGATGGCGTTGTTCCTTGCCCGGCAGGGCCTGCGCCCGACCTTGGTCGAACGGCACCCGACGACGGCGATCATGCCACAGGCACGCGCGTTCAACCCCCGGACGCTGGAGATCTACCGGGCCTACGGCCTGGAAGCCGAGATCCGGCAGCGCGTGTCGATCCTCGCCGACATGCCGGACATGATCGGGGCGGCGACGCTGGCCGGCGCGGAGCGCTTCCACCTCACCGCCGACCAGCAGCCGCCCGCCGGACTGAGCCCCACGGACTGGGCGATGATCGACCAGGACGAACTGGAACTCCTGTTGCGCGCCCACGCCGAAGCGGCGGGCGCGGACGTGCGGTTCGCCACCAGCCTGACGTCCTTCGACGAACACGGCGAAGGCGTCGTCGCCACCGTCCGGGAGTCCGGTACCGGGAACGAATACCGCGTGCGGGCCGACTATCTCGTGGCCGCGGACGGCCATCGCGCCGGGATCCGGCATCGGCTCGGGATCGGCGTGGACGGCCCCGGGGTGCTGCACCGGGCCGCGCACTTCCTCTTCGACGCCGACCTCACCGAGGTCCTGCGTGGCCGCCGGTTCCACCTGGCCTACTTCGACGAGCCGGTACCCGGCACCGTCCTGGTGCCGCTACGGCAGTGGGGACGGTGGATGCTCGGTGTGCCCTACGCGTCGAGCGACGAACGCCCCGAGGACTACACCGAGCAGCGCTGCGCCGAACTCGTCCGGCTCGCGACCGGGGTCCCGGACCTCGACCTCGAACTCGTTCCGCCCGTGCCGGGCCGCGTCGACAAGATCACCCACCTCGGCATCGGCGGCTGGGTCGCGCACCGGTATCGAGCGGGCCGGGTCTTCGTCATCGGCGACGCCGCGCACGTGGTGCCCCCGGCGGGTTCCTATGGAGCCAACACCGGGATCGCCGACGCCCACAACCTGGCTTGGAAACTCCTCGCCGTCATCAACGGCCACGCCGGTCCCGCGCTGCTGGACAGCTACGAGACGGAACGGCGCCCCGTCGCGACGGCGACGCTCGACCACGCGCTCGCCCTGCTGCGGGCCCGCCAGGTCGGCGCGGCGGCCGAACTCGACACCGTCGACGACATCACCATGATCTTCGGCTACCGCTACGCCTCCTCCGCCGTCCACACCGAACCCTCCACGACGGACGGTCCCACGCAGGACCCCACCACGTGCACCGGCGAGCCGGGTCTGCGCGCCCCGCACGTTTGGTTGCAGCGCAACGGAACGAAGCTGTCGACCATCGATCTGTACGACGGGGCGTGGTGTGTCCTCGCCGGGCCGGGCGGTACCGCCTGGCGTGCCGCGGCCGAGGCCGCCGCGGCCCGGCTCGGCGTCCCCCTCACCGTCCACCAGCTCGGCACCGACCTGCACGACGCGGACGGCCGGTTCCTGGAGGCCCACGGCATCGGCGGCGCCGGTGTCACCGTCGTCCGCCCCGACGGCTTCGTCGCCTGGCGCAGTGCCGACCTCCCCGCCGATCCCCGCGAGACGCTCACCGGCGCGCTGGCCGGGCTGCTCCGGTCCCCGCTCCCCCGGTGACCGTTCGCCACGAAACGACCGGTCCGGGCGGGCCTCGCGGGCGCTCCCGGACCGGCCGTCACTCAGATAGCTGGTTGACAGGGCGATACCGGATGAGAATCGTTGACCCGGGGGAAGGACGGACGAGGGTATAGCGTCGCCTCCCCATGCCAGCCGTGGTCGGCGCTGCCCACCCGCGTCCCGCTCGCCGACACATCCGCCAGGGCATGGAGGAAGCGCATGGCTGCACGAAGACCGGGCCGGGTGGTCACCCCGCCCCCACGCCGATCACGAAAGGCGTGGTCACGAAGCTGTCCGCGACGCCGTTCCTCGTCCGCCGGGCACCCGGCGTGACGGCGAAGAACCGGCCACACCTGCCAACCATGATCGTTTTGTCGGATATCGTCCCGAAAGAGCCGCTTTCCGCGCACAAGCGTTTCCACGCCGAGCCGAGCCACCGCGCCGCCGCCCCTGCCGGGACACTGATTCCCCGTCATCGCGCCGGGCCACGGGTTCCCGAGTCCCCGCCGCCGGAAGAGCAAGGGCCGTCGTGGCGACGGCGACCGCATTCGGCATCGGCCCGCGAACCTCCCGCGGCGACGCCGGAGCCGGCGACCTCGAATACCGATTAATCGCCCGGCGGGTCTCCTCGCCCGCCCGACGCGGGCACCGGAGATTATTCCCCGCCCACGCCCGGTATTGACGTTTTCGCCGGTATCCGCACACCTTGACAGTCCCGACCATGATCTCTATATTCAGCAATAAAGATCATTATCGAATAAACCTCGATCCGGTTTGTTCGCACATTCTTGTTTTGCCCTGGGGGATCGAATTGGCAGACGAGCATGCCCTGCACACGAATAAACTGCAATTCAGACTACTAGGGCCGATGAGAGTTTCCCTCGGCGGCAGGGACGTCACCCCCAGCGCGCCGAAACTTCGCGAGGTCCTCGCCTTGTTGGTACTGCGGGAAAATCGGCTGGTGTCCACCGGGGATTTGTCGGAGGAGCTGTGGGCGGCCACACCGCCGCCCAGCGCGTCCGTGACGTTGCAGACCTACATCCACCGGTTGCGCAAACTGCTGTTCCCGGCGGGCGCGTCGCTCCCGGCGGGACCGTCGCTGCACACCGGCTGGCGTGGCTACCGGCTGGAGATCGGCACCGAGTGCGTGGACACCAGCCAGTTCGAAAGCCTGGCCGCCCGCGGCGCGATCGCGCTGGACGCGGACAAGCCATGGGAGGCCGCGGAGTTACTGCGTGGCGCGCTCACGCTGTGGCGGGGTGCCGCCATGGGCGATGTCGAGATGGGCAACCTGCTGACCGCGCACGCGGCACGCCTCGAGGAGGGGCGGGTGGGCGCGCTGGAGGCACGCATCGAGGCGGATCTGCAGCTGGGCAGGCACCGCGGGGTGATCAGCGAGCTGCGCGAGCTGGTCATCAAGCTGCCCCTGCACGAAGGCTTCCACCGCCAGCTCATGATGGCGCTCTACCGCGGTCACCGCCGTGACGAGGCGCTCAGCCTCTACCGGACGTTTCGCGACCGGCTGGTCGACGAGCTCGCCCTCGACCCCTCGCCGGCGCTGCAACAGCTGCACCGGTCGCTCCTGACCGGAGCGCTGGAGGACGATCCGGTTCCCGACGTGCCCGCCGACCGTCTCACGGCCACGACACCCGCCCAGCTGCCGTACGACATCTCCGACTTCGTCGGCCGCGACCGGCCGCTCGCGTCGGTGGTCCGCCGGCTGGCATCCGGGGACGGCACCGCGGGCGCGTTGCGGATGGCGCTGGTGACCGGAATACCGGGAGTCGGCAAGACGGCGTTCGCCATCCGGGTGGCCCAGGCGTTGCGCCCGACGTTCTCGGGAGGCCAGTTCTACACCACGCTCGGCGGGTCCACCGGACACCCCGTCGACGCGGCCGTGGTGCTGGGCAAGTTCCTGCGCGCCGCCGGGTTCGCCGAGGGCAGGATACCGGCGGACCTCGAGGATCGGGCGGCGCTGTTCCGCAGCTGGAGCGCGGACCGGGACGTCCTGGTGGTGCTCGACGACGCGGTTTCCGAGGCGCAGGTGGAACCGTTGCTCCCGGCCGGGCCGCGGTGCGCCGTCGTGGTGACAGCAGATCGGGGGCTGCAGGGCCTGGCGGGGGCGCACCTGGTGGCGTTGGCGCCACTGCCCTTCGACGAGGGGCTCGAGCTGCTGGCGACCCTGATCGGCCGGGACCGGCTGGCGGCCGAACGCGCCGAAGCGGCGCGGCTGGTCGAGCTGTGCGGCGGCCTGCCACTGGCCATCCGGTGCGTCGGCGCGCGGCTGCGATCCGCATCCGGCTGGCCGGTGGCCAATATGCGGCGGCATCTGGAATCGAGTGACCGGCCCTTGGATCTGTTGCAGTTCAACGGCTTGAACGTGCGAGCCAGGCTCGCGAACGCGTACCGGTCCATCCCGCCGCAACTCCAGCGCGCCTTTCGCCTGCTCTCGATGTTCGAGGACGGTTCGTTCACCGCCGCCGCCGTGGCACACCAGCTGCACTGCTCCGCGAAACAGGCGGACAAGCTGTTGGCACACCTTGTCGGACACGGCCTGCTGGGCATCAGCGCCGTACCCGACGGCGTCGCTCATTTCCAGCTCCATCCGGTGAACCGGTGGTACGCGGCGGAGCTGCTGAGGGAAGAAGCCGGGCGCGCCGAGCCGAGCCCGCTCGGCGCGCCCGGCTAGTGTCCCCCCCCCGGAAATTGGGACACAAATCCACGGCCCCCCCTTCCCCGGGGGGGGGTTGGGGGGGGCCCCCCGGGCGGTGCACGGACGTGGCGGACCCCGCGCCGAGCCGCACCAAACGAGGTG
>NZ_JBHYIK010000089.1:18124-20856 GCF_042739735.1 Amycolatopsis sp. NPDC059027
GCGGCCCCGGCCGCGGGCGGCGCGCCCCCCCCCGGCCCGCCCGCCCCCCCCCGGCTAGTGTCCCCCGCCGGAAATTGGTCACACATCTCGACGGCCCAGCTTCCCGCTGGCGGCGTTGCCGGTCCGCCCGAGTACGATCCAGTACGAGGACGAACCGGCGCCTTGCCAGCAGAAACCTGGATCCGCCGATATACGCAACGGATTTCCGGCGGGGGACACTGACTCACCAGGCCGAGGCGTCCACCTCGGTCAGCAACCGGGGCGCGGCCAGCCGCGGCAGGACGCCCTGCTGCGGAAGCTGGTCCTCCGCGTGCAGTTGCCTGCCGATCCTGCGCACCGCGCGGGGAAACCGGAACTCCGTCTCGCCCGTCGCCGTCACCAGCAGGGACAGGTCCACCAGTTCGTCGAGTACCGCCTCGGCGTCCTCGTGGCTCACCGTGAGTTCGGCCGCGGCCGTCCACGTGCCGACCTCCGGTCCATCCAAAGTGGACAGCCGACGGAAGGCCGACCGGGCGGCCGCGGAACCGAGGCCGTCGGACCGCAGCACGCCCGCCCGCAGACCGAGTGGATCGTCGCGGATCTCGGCGGGCGCGTCCGAGCCCGTTTCGAGCCACTCCAGCATCCGTGCCACCGACCAGCGCGGGCGCCGCTTCATCCGCGTGGCCGTGCTCTGCAGCGCGGCGGGCAGCCCGTCGTGCAGGTTGACCAGCCGCCGCAGGTCACACGGATCGACGTCCGTCCGGTCACCGCCCATGGCGTTGGTGAGCAGCTGGACGCTCTCGGCCGTGGTCAGCGGCCGGGGACGCACCGTCGCGGTCACGGCGCCGGACACCAGCCGCCTGCGGCTCACGGCGAGCACCGCGCAGTCGCGGCTGGACGGGATGAGCTGCTCGAGTACGGTGTCGCCGGGCACGTCGTCCAGTACGACGAGCACCCGCCGCTCGGCGGTCCAGGTCCGGAACAGCTTCGCCCGATCCTCGGCCGAGTCCGGGATCTGCTCCGCGACCATCCCCGTGGCGTGCAGGAATCCGCCCAGCACCTCCCCCGGGTCGATCGGCTCCCCGCCGGGAGTCAGCAGCCGCGCGTGGAACTGGCCGTCCGGGTACTGCTCCCGCAGCAGGTGACCGGCGCGCACGCACAGGGCCGATTTCCCGCTGCCGGGCAGCCCCTCGATGGCGACGACCGCCGGACCACCGAAGCGGCGGGTCGCGCCCATCGCGGTCGTGATCGCCCGCAGCTCGTCTTCCCTGCCGACGAGCGGTCCCGCCTCCGGCGGCAGCTGCCGGGGTGGTTCCGCCGTGGCCTGGCGCCGCACCTCGACCGCTTCCGTTTCCCGCCAGTCGAGACTCCCGTCCGCGGTGAGCACTCCGTGGTGCAGCCGCTGCAGCTCCTGCGACGGGTCCAGGCCCAGCTCCGTGGCCAGCGTCCGCCGCGTGCGGTCGTACACCTTGAGCGCCTCGGACCGGCGGCCGGAACGGTACAGCGCGAGCATCAGCTTGGCCTGGAACCCTTCGTGGGTGGGCATCTGCGCCGAGAGCAGGGTGAGCTCGTCGAGCGCGGCGTGATGCCTGCCGAGGACCAGGGTCGCGTCGACCCGGTGTTCCAGCGCGCGAACCCGCATCTCCTCCAGGTGGACCACCTTGGCGTGCAGCACCATGCCCGGGTTCACGTCCACCAGCGCGGGCCCGCGCCACAGTCCGATGGCCTGGTTCAACGTGGTCAGCGCGGATTCGGCGGAACCGGCTTCGAGCTCGTTCCTCCCCCGCGTCGCCAGCCGTTCGAACTGGCCGATGTCCAGCGCGTCGGAGTCCAGCGCCAGCAGGTACCCGCTGGGCAGTGTGTGCAGTGCCGGACAGCGGGCCTCACGGTGCGCCGCGCCCGCCCGGTGGGAGGCGTCCAGCCACAACCGCTTGCGAAGCTGGTAGACGTAGGTTTGCAGGGTGGTGGTGACACTGGGCGGCGGATTGCCCTCCCACAGCTCCTCGATCAACTGCCCGGTATGCACCATGTCGTTCGCGTTGAGTGCGAGCAGGCTCAGCACCTGCCGCAGCTTCAAGGCGGAAGGAGTGGCCAGCACCCCGTCCCGCAGCACCTCGATCGGACCTAACAGATTGATACGCACCGACCGCACGCTCCGCTCCTCTCTCGGTAACGATGTGCATGGCGTGGTACGGATCGTGGCGAGTCGCTGGTCAAGTGCGGCGCGCACAGCCCGAACTTGTTTGAGGACCCCCAGTCGTCCACGATTCGACCTTCCCACGGATTCACTAGCAATCGTGCTGACGGCTCGCTTGATCCGACCTTGATCCAATGCGTGATGAATTTTTTTCCCGCGGTCGTCCACCCGGTCCTGACCGGGACCAGTTCCGGACAACCGGAGAACACACGGCCGTTCGCGAGGATTCGAGTCCGAATTGTCCGGACTCGAATCCGCCGGATTCCGAAATAGCGGCCATCGCGCAGTGCCCCGGCGACCGGGAACAGCCGCCATCGCGCGGCAGGGCGAACCCGTCCGAGGCGGTCCACCAGGAGTCCACATAGGATTCCGCGGAAGGTCTGCGAACTGCACCGTGCGGCCGGGGTGTGTTGTTCACGGGCGTGTCGTGAGGGCAGGGGCTTCGCGCGACGGCAACGCCTGTCGGGCGAGCAACCGGAGCGGGGCTAGAACGAGCGCTCGGGCGGGGTCCGGACCACGCCGGGGGGGGGGGCCGCCGCGCGCCGGCGCGGCGAGG